>DOKO01000258.1 GCA_003510825.1 Stenotrophomonas sp. | reverse complement strand
TGGCAGGTCGGGCTGGAGATCCTGTATTTCCGCGAGGTCAGCGACGAGCCGTCCATTCCCTTCAGCGAGCGCATCCTGTACCAGGACGCGGACCTGCTGGTGGCCGACAAACCGCATTACCTGCCGGTCACCCCGGCCGGCGGCTACGTGCGCGAAACCCTGTTGGCGCGGCTGGTGGCGCACACTGGCAACGTCGGCCTGGTGCCGCTGCACCGCCTGGACCGGCTCACGGCCGGGCTGGTGCTGTTCTCGCAGCGGCCGGATTCGCGCGATGCCTACCAGCGCCTGTTCCGCGAGCGGCGCATCGACAAGACCTACGAGGCGCTGGCGCCGGCCTTGCCGGATCTGCAGTTCCCCTTGCAGCGACGGAGCCGGATCGTGGCCGGCGAACCGTTCTTCCGCATGGCCGAAGTGCCGGGCGAGGCGAACGCGCGCACCGAGGTGGAGGTGATGGCTGCCGACGGGGCGACCTGGCATTACCGGCTTCGGCCGGAAACCGGGAGGAAGCACCAGCTGCGCGTGCACATGGCGGCGCTGGGCGCGCCGATCCTTGGTGACGATCTCTATCCGCAGCTGGTTCCGGCTGTGGACGGGCTGCAGGCGCCTCCGTTGCAGTTGCTGGCGCGGGCGCTGGCATTCCAGGACCCGCTGAGCGGTGAGCGACGGACGTTCAGCAGCGAGCGCATGCTGCAGGTGCCGGAAAGGCGCTGATCAGCGCGGTTGGTGCCTCACGCCTTCACACGGGCCAGCCAGCGGTCCAGCTCGGCGGCGAACAGCTGGCGGTCGCGCTGGCCCAACGGCGGCGGGCCGCCGGTCTGGATGCCTGCGCCGCGCAGTTCTTCCATGAAATTGCGCATCGACAGCCGCTCGGCCATGTTGTTGGCGGTGTACAGCTGGCCGCGCGGATTCAGGGCGACGGCCTTCTTTTCCAGCACCAGCGCGGCCAGCGGGATGTCCTGGGTGACCACCAGGTCGCCGGCGGCCACCCGTTCGACGATGGCGCTGTCGGCCACGTCCAGGCCCTGTGGCACCTGGATCGAGCGCAGCCAGCGCGAGGGTGGGGTGCGGATCCACTGGTTGGCGACCATGGTCAGCTCCAGGCCGACCCGCTCGGCGGCGCGGAACAGGATGTCGCGGATGACGCCGGGGCAGGCGTCTGCATCGACCCAGATCCTCGGTCGGCCCTGTTCAGCGGGGGTTTCAGCTTCAGTCATCTACCCAGTGTAGGGTAGGAAAAAACTGAATGGGGACTCGGGTTTAGCCTCGATACGCTGCCAACCCTTGCCACGCCTAGCGGGGCAGGGGATGAGAATGAATGTCAGGGCTATCGCTTTTTCCCCAAAACACGCGTATCGTTCGACCCACTGTGTTTGCTAGGGTCACCGTGAATCGTGGCCTGGTGCAGTTGATCTCACGATCCGCTCATCGATCCGCTTTACCAACGCCTGCAACTCAGTCTCGGCCCCGATTCCCGGTGGCTGCGATTTTTTCAACATGTGTTTCAGGAGTTAGTCAAATGTCTGATCGCCAGACCGGTACCGTCAAGTGGTTCAACGACGCCAAGGGCTTCGGCTTCATCACCCCGGAAAGCGGCCCGGACCTGTTCGTGCACTTCCGTGCCATCCAGGGCACCGGCTTCAAGACCCTGCAGGAAGGCCAGAAGGTTACCTTCATCGCCGTCCAGGGTCAGAAGGGTATGCAGGCTGACCAGGTGCAGGCGGTCTAATCCGTCTGCTACCGTTTGGTAGCCAGAAACGCCGGAAGCGAAAGCTTCCGGCGTTTTTTTTATGCGCGCAACGCACACACGGGCGCGCGGTACGATGCGCGCTCCCCTTAGGAGCCCGCCCATGCGCATCGTCCACCACCTGGAAAATTCCCGTTCGCTGCGCGTGCTGTGGATGCTGGAAGAGCTGGGGCTGGACTACGAGCTGCGCCGCTACCCGCGTGACCCGAAGACGTTGCTGGCGCCGCCCGCGCTGCGCCAGGTGCATCCACTGGGCAAATCGCCGGTGCTGCAGGAGGGGGGGCTGGTACTGGCCGAGTCCGGCGCCATCCTCGACTACCTCGCCGACCGCTACGACACCGATCGCCAGCTGTCGCCCGCGGCGATGCCGGCCGAGGCTGCCGAGCGCATCAACTACCGCTACTGGCTGCATTACGCGGAAGGCTCGGCGATGCCGCCGTTGCTGCTGACCCTGGTGATCGGCCGCGTCCGCAGTGCGCCGATGCCGTTCTTTGCCCGCCCGATCGCCCGCAGCATCGCCGACAAGGCCGAGCGCAGCTTCATCGGCCCGCAGCGGCGCCTGCACCTGGAGTGGATGGAGCGGCGCCTGGCCGAAAGCCCGTGGTTCGCGGGCGACCGTTTCACCGCCGCCGACATCCAGATGAGCTTCCCGATCCAGGCCGCCGCAGCCCGCGGTGGCGGACTGGACGACAAGCCGGCGCTGCGCGGTTTCCTCGCGCGCATCGGCGAGCGCCCGGCCTACCAGCGCGCCGAGGCCAAGGGCGGCGCCCTGCAGGCCCTGCGCGGCGATTGAGGCGCGGCTCCGTCGCCCCCATCCTGTGCGGATGGATACCAACGCCCCCCGTTTCGACAACCGCCTGCTGACCGCCCTGCCGGGAGACCCCGAGAGCGGCCCGCGCCGCCGCGAAGTGCGCGGTGCCGCATGGTCATCGGTGATGCCGACGCCGGTGGCCGCGCCGACCCTGCTGGCCTGGTCGCCGGACGTAGCCGCGCGGCTCGGCTTCGAGGCGGCCGACGTGCAGGACGATGACTTCGCCCAGGTATTCGGCGGCAACGCGTTGTACGCCGGCATGCAGCCGTGGGCGGCCAACTATGGCGGCCACCAGTTCGGCCACTGGGCGGGCCAGCTGGGCGATGGCCGCGCGATCTCGCTGGGTGAACTGGTGGCGGCCGATGGCCGGCACTGGGAGCTGCAGCTGAAGGGCGCCGGGCCGACCCCGTACTCGCGCGGCGCGGATGGTCGCGCCGTACTGCGCTCGTCCATCCGTGAGTTCCTGTGCAGCGAAGCAATGCATCACCTGGGCGTGCCGACCACGCGCGCCCTGTCGCTGGTCGGTACCGGCGAAGACGTGGTGCGCGACATGTTCTACGACGGCCACCCGCGCGCCGAACCCGGTGCCATCGTCTGCCGCGTGGCGCCATCGTTCATCCGCTTCGGTACGTTCGAACTGCCGGCCTCGCGTGGTGAGACCGCGCTGCTGAAGCAACTCGCCGATGCCTGCATCGCCCGTGATTTTCCCGAACTGCAGGGCGAGGGCGAGGCGCTGTACGGCGACTGGTTCGCGCAGATCGCGGTGCGCACCGCCGAGCTGATGGCGCACTGGATGCGCGTCGGTTTCGTGCACGGGGTGATGAACACCGACAACCTGTCCGTGCTGGGCCTGACCATCGACTACGGCCCGTACGGCTGGGTGGAGGATTACGACCCGGACTGGACGCCCAACTCCACCGACGCCCAGGGCCGGCGCTACCGTTTCGGCACCCAGCCGCAGGTGGCGTACTGGAACCTCAACCGGTTGGCGCAGGCGCTGTCGCCGCTGTTCGCCGACGTGCAGCCGCTGCAGGCGGGGCTGGCCGCGTTCCAGTCCACCTTTGTGGCCTGCACCCGCCGCGATGCCGCGGCCAAACTGGGCCTGGCGGCCGCCGATGACGAAGACCTGCAGCTGTACCTGCGCTGGCAGCAGCTGCTGCAGGACGGCGGGATGGACATGACCCTGGCTTGGCGCGCTCTGATGCGCGTGGATGCGGCGGCGCCGGATGTCGGGGTGCTGGATGCGGTGTACTACGACGACGCGCGCCGGCAGGCGGTGCAGGCGCCGTTGCAGCAGTGGCTGCAGGAGTACGCCGCGCGCTTGCGTGCCGATCCGCTGACGGCGGAGGTACGGCTGGCGAAGATGGCGGCGGCCAATCCGCTGTACGTGCTGCGCAACTGGCTGGCGCAGGAAGCGATCGACCGGGCGGAGCAGGGCGACCTGGGGGGCGTGCATGCGCTGCAGGACGTGCTGCGTGATCCGTACACGGAGCGGCCGGGGCTGGAACACTATGCCGGCAAGCGACCGGCGTGGGCGGACCACCGTGCCGGGTGCTCGATGCTTTCCTGCAGTTCGTAGGGGTTGTTTTGCAGGGCTTGCAGCCCTGCACCTGCCGAAGCAACGTCAACGTCAAAAGC
>DOKO01000253.1 GCA_003510825.1 Stenotrophomonas sp. | reverse complement strand
CCACCCCGCCTTCGACAGTTGGCCTCGATCTGTCAGAACGGCGCTCTGCTCTGGTGGGTGCCGACCGTTGGTCGGCACGGGGTCGGATCCCGTTGCTTCGCAACGGGCTCTGACCCCGGTTCTGCTTTTGATGTTTGCGATTATTTTCGGTGGGGATTCCACCAACGCCTTTCACTCCGGCGCCAGCTGGTCCATCCGTATGCGGTTGGCGAACAGCGAGAACGCCAGCATGCCTGCGAGGCCATTGGCTCGGCTGACCCAGTGCGGCAGCCAGCGCGGTGGCTTCAACACGCCGCTCTCGAACAACGGCGCGAAGGCGATCGCATCGGTCAGGCTCATCTTGCCGGCAAACAGCCAGCGGCAGACCTGCAGGCGGTCCTCGGCCAGCATGTGGCGGAAGAACGTGTGCACCGACACCAGCCCGCGCAGGTACACCGTGTCCTTGGTGAAGGCCATGCCGCCGCTCGGTGGTACGCCGCGGAACACGCGCTGGGCCGAGGCAAAACTCTCTTCCGGGTTCTGCCCCGCATCGCAGAAGTAGCGGTACACCTCGATGAAGTCCGCACCTTCGCGCGCCATCGCGATGGCTTCGGTACGCAGGCTGATGCGCTTCAGGCGCTCGATGTCGATGCTGCCGGTGATCTGCTCGGCAAACGTGGCCAGGCCTTCCTGGGTGGCGGTCACCCGCGGCGAGGACAGCGCCAGGCTCGGCAGCACCGGTTGTTCGCGGCCGTTCAAGGCGGTCAGCGAATGCACCAGCGCTTCGTGGTGGAACAACTGCGCGCGATCGTAGGCGCTGAAGCGTGCACTGGTGCGCAGGCGGATGCGGGTCGGGCCGGCGGCGGCCTTGGAAACGAGGTCCGGGTCCAGCTGCACCTGGATGATGCGCGATTCGAAGAAACCATCGAGATCGTTCTGCAGCTGCAGCTGCAGGGCGATGGCCGAGACAGGCACCTGCTCTTCCGGGGCCAGCAGTTCGCTGTCGAGCTCGCTGGCGATCTGGATGAAGTGGCGGGCCGCTTCGCGCGTGCTCGGGCCGTTGCCGGGCAATGGCTGCTCCGGCGCACCGAACAGCTGCACGGAACAGCGATCGACAGCGGCGGTGCCCAGGCCTTCCAGCAGCTGCGCGGCCAGGTCCCAGCTCTGCGCGGACTGCTGCACGTAGTGGCCCAGCGGATGGCTGGGATCACATTCGGCGGCGATGGCGGCCAGCGCGCGGCGTTCCTCGCTGAAGTCCAGTTTCGGATACTCCACCTTCGGCAGCACCGGCTGGCCGCGGGCCACGCTGTCCAGGAACGGTGCCTGCACCGTTGCCGGCCAACTGGTCAGCCCCAGCAGGCGGATGCCGCCCACGGCCTCGACCAGTCGCGCGTCGAGCGCCGCATGGTGGGCCACGTCATGGTCCAGCGTCGCGGTCGTTTCCATGGGCGGACTATAGCGCCCTGCCCTGGGTTTGGTCGTTTCAAGCAGAACCCGGTAGTTGCCAACCTTGGTTGGCATCCGCCGCAGGCGGGGCTTCTGACACACCCGTGCCAACCAGGGTTGGCACCTGCCAGAAGCAGGCAGAGGCGGGTCCGTTGCAGGGGTCAGAGCCCATTGCGATGCAATGGGATCCGACCCCGCGATACCCATCAGCGCCGGCGGTTCTTGCTCGCCGGGCGGAACTGCTGGCCCTTGCCCTTCTTGCCGCCGCGCTCCTGCGCGGTCTCGGCCTGGCGCACGGCCAGCTTGGCGGCGGCAGCCGCCACTTCTTCCTTCAGCTTGAAGTAGTTCTGCAGCCGGCTCTCTTCAATCTCACCGGCATCGATGGCCGCGCGCACCGCGCAGCCCGGTTCCTGCTGGTGCATGCAGTCGTTGAAGCGACACTGCGCCGCCAACGCTTCGATATCAGCGAAACCGCCTTCGGCCAGCGTCTCTTCGCCGGTCGGCTTCAGCTCGCGCATGCCCGGCGTATCGATCAGGCACGCGCCCATCGGCAGCGGCATCAGCGCGCGGTGGGTGGTGGTGTGGCGGCCGCGCGAATCATTGGCGCGCACCGCATTGGTCTTCATCCGCTGCTCGCCCAGCAGGGTATTGGTGAGCGTGGATTTGCCGGCACCGGACGAGCCGACCAGCACCACCGTACGGCCCGGGCCCAGCCATGGCTCCAGCACCGACACGCTGTCGGCATCCAGGCCATTGATCGCGTGCAGCGCGATGCCCTGCATCTCCAGCTCCTCCAGCACCGCCAGCGCGTCTTCGCTGTATTCGGTCTGGTCGGCCTTGGTCAGCACCACCACCGGCTCGGCACCGCCACCGCCGACCAGCAGCAGGTAGCGCTCGATGCGGCGCGGGTTGAAGTCGGCATCCAGGCCGCAGACGATGAACACCGTATCGATGTTGGCCGCGATCACCTGCTGGTGGTAATGCTCGCCGGCCGCGCCACGCTTGATGGCGGTACGCCGCGGCAGCAGGGCGACGATGCGGATGCCGTCCAGCAGCACCCAGTCGCCCACCGCCGGCCGTTCATGGCTGGGGAAGCGCGGGCGCTGCCATTCCGGCAGCGACTCGGCCTTGATCGAGGCCTCCGGGCCATCGGCCACCACGTAGTGGGTGCGGTGCTGTTCGATCACCCGCGCCGGACGGGCCTGCGGGTGCTCGGCCATCGCGGCCTGCCAGTCGGCCTGCTGCGGCGGGCCCGGCCAGGGCCAGCCGATGGTCTGCAGGGCGTTGAAATCGGGGGTCTGGGTCATCGCCGCCATTCTAACCGGCCCGATGCCCTGCCAGCCCAACAACGGCAGGCCCTGGGGCCTTGCCATGCACTGCAGCAATTCCGGTAGGATGGAAACCCCACGCCTTTTGACGGCCCAGCCCCATGTCCACCCCCTCGCACAAGCCCCTGGCCACCCGCGAGCGCCTTTCCGAAGTGCGCTACGAGATCCGCGGAGAGCTGGCCCGGCGAGCGCGGGAGCTGGAAGCGCAGGGCCGCAAGCTGATCAAGCTGAACATCGGCAACCCGGGCAACTTCGGCTTCCGTGCGCCGGAACACCTGCAGCACGCCATCGCCGATGACATGGGCCGCACCGATCCCTATACCCACCAGCAGGGCCTGCCGGTGGCCCGCGAAGCCATCGCCGCCGCCTATGCGCGCCGTGGTGCGCCCGATGCCCACCCGGACCGTGTGTTCGTCGGCAACGGCGTCAGCGAGCTGATCGACCTGTCGCTGCGCGCCCTGCTGAACCCGGGCGACGAAGTGCTGGTGCCCTCGCCGGACTACCCGCTGTGGTCGGCGGCGGCCATCCTCAACGACGGCCGCCCGGTGTACTACCGCTGCGCGCCGGAGAACGGCTTCCAGCCCGACCCGACCGAGATCGAGACGCTGGTGTCCTCGCGCACCCGCGCCATCGTGCTGATCAACCCGAACAACCCCAGCGGCGCCAGCTACCCGCGCGAGCTGCTGGAGCGCGTGGTCGAGATCGCCCGCCGCCACAACCTGCTGCTGCTGGTCGACGAGATCTACGACCAGATCCTGTACGACGACGCGGTGTTCCAGCCGGTCGCGCCGCTGGCCGGCGACCATCCGTGCCTGACCTTCAGTGGCCTGAGCAAGGTGCACCGCGCCTGCGGCTGGCGCGTGGGCTGGGCCCACCTCACTGGCGACGATGCGCGCCTGGGTGAATTCCGCGCCGCGCTCGACCTGCTCAGCGCGCTGCGCCTGTGCGCCAACGTGCCGGGCCAGTACGCCATCGACGCCGCGGTGAACGGCCCGGACACCATTTCCGAACTGTGCGCCCCCGGCGGCCGCCTGTATGAAACCCGCCGCGCGGTGATCGAGGCCTGCAACGCCAGCGAGCACCTGTCGCTGGTCGCCCCGGCCGGCGCCCTGTACGCGTTCCCGGCCGTGG
This sequence comes from Stenotrophomonas sp., assembly GCA_003510825.1. Taxonomy (GTDB): domain Bacteria; phylum Pseudomonadota; class Gammaproteobacteria; order Xanthomonadales; family Xanthomonadaceae; genus Stenotrophomonas. The sequence continues at coordinate 1,097 of DOKO01000253.1, read as the reverse complement.
TCGGTGCCGCCGCCAAGGGCTTCGACGACCACAACTTCGCGCTGGACCTGATGAACGACGAGGGCGTGCTGGTCGTGCCGGGCTCGAGCTTCAACGTGCCCTACCGCCACCACTTCCGCGTGACCCTGCTGCCGGAAGCCTCGGTGATGCGCGATGTGTTCGCGCGCATCGACCGCGTGCTGGCCCGCCGCGCCGAAGACGCCACCAAGGTCGTGCCGCTGAAGCCGCGCCGCTCGGTGGCCTGAGCGTGGCGCTGTCCTACCTGGCGCTGGGCGATTCGTACACCATCGGTGAGGCGGTCGCGGTTGAAGGCCGCTGGCCGCACCAGCTGGCTGCCGCACTGCGTGCGCAGGGCGTGGTCCTGGCCGACCCGCAGACCATCGCCACCACCGGCTGGACCACCGACGAGCTCGACGCCGGCATCGATGCCGCCGCACCGCAGGGCCCGTTCGATTTCGTCAGCCTGCTGATCGGCGTCAACAACCAGTACCGCGGGCGCCCGCTGGACGAGTACCGCCAGCAGTTCGAGGCCCTGCTGCAGCGTGCGATCGGCTATGCCGGTGGCGATGCCGGCCGCGTGCTGGTGCTGTCCTTCCCCGACTGGGGCGCGACCCCGTTCGGCGCCGGCAGTGGCCGTGACCTGGCCCGCATCGAGATCGAGACCGACGAATTCAACGCCGCCGCCGAGGTCATCAGCACCCAGCAGGGCGTGGCCTTCGTCGACATCACCGACATCAGCCGCACGCACGGCGCCGACCCGGCGATGATCGCCGAGGACGGCCTGCACCCCTCCGCGCGGATGTATGCGTTGTGGGCCGAACGCGCCCTGCCCCTGGCCACGCGCCTGCTGCAGCGAACGGACTGAGCGATGGATGGCCTGCCAGGGAACGGCACACCACTGAACTGTTCGCCGCTGGAGCGCGGCCAGGCACGGGCCATCGCCGAGGCATTCCGGCCGGTGCAGGCCTGGGGCAACCGCCGCGACTACTACTACACGCGCGGCAAGCTGGGCAGCGATCCGCTGTACGACGGCGTGCTGCAGCACCTTCCCGACGATGGCCTGCCGCTGCTCGACCTGGGCTGCGGGCTGGGCCTGT
>DOKO01000159.1 GCA_003510825.1 Stenotrophomonas sp. | reverse complement strand
GCCTTGCGCTTGGGCGCGGTGAACGGGGTCGGGGTCGGCACGCCCGGCAGCGCGCTGCCGAACACCATGTGCGCACCGGCACGCAGGCTGCCGCCGGCCATTTCCAGCTCGAAACGCTCGGCATCGCGCTCGCGGATCTGCTCGGCGATCTCCTGCGCGTCATCCTCGTCCGCACCCAGTTCCATAAGTGCGGCCTGGCCGAACATCAGCGCCGATTCAAACGTCTCGCGGATCTGGAAATCGACACCGGCATGGATCAGGCGCAGCGAATGTTCGCGGTCGAACGAGCGCACCAGCAGCTTGGCCTGCGGGAATTCATGCGCGACCAGCTCGACGATGCGGTCGGCATCCTCGGCATTGTTCACGCACACCGCGATCGCCCGCGCGGTACCGGCGCCGGAGGCATGCAGCACGTCAAGACGCGTGCCATCGCCGTAATAGATCTTGAAACCGAAGCGCTCGGCGTTGTGGATCATCTCCACATCGTTGTCGATGATGGTCACATCCACGTCGCGAGCCAGCAGCGACTGGCTGGCCACCTGGCCGAAGCGGCCGAAGCCGATCATCAACACGCTGCCGGACAGGCCGTCGGCGGTGTCCACGCCTTCCAGGCTCACTTCCGGCTTCGGCGCCACGCGCTTGTAGACCAGCACCACCAGCGGGGTCAGCGCCATCGACAGCACCACCACGGCAGTGAAGTTGGCATTGATGTCCATGTTGATGACGCCGGCACTGGCCGCGGCAGAGAACAGCACGAAGGCGAACTCGCCGCCCTGCGCCATCAGCACGCCACGGTCCATTGCCTGCGCATGGTCGCTGCCCATCACCCGCGCCACCACGTAGATGCATAGCGCCTTGGCCGCCATCAGCGCCAGCACCAGGCCGACAATCATCGGCCAGTTGCCGGCCACCACGCCCAGGTCCAGCGCCATGCCCACGCTGAGGAAGAACAGGCCCAGCAGGATGCCGCGGAACGGCTCGATATCCGCTTCGATCTGGTGGCGGAAGGTGGATTCGCTCAGCAGCACGCCGGCGAGGAACGCGCCCATCGCCATCGACAGGCCGGACAGCTGCATCAGCAGTGCCGCACCCAGCACCACCAGCAGGGCGGCGGCGGTCATCACTTCGCGCGCTTTCGATTCGGCAAGCAGGCGGAACAGCGGATTGAGCAGGAAGCGACCGACCAACACCAGACCGACGATGGCGCCGACACCAATCGCCACTGACAGCCAGCGCGAGCCCTCGCCATCGGCACTGCCGGCGCTCGGCGCCATCCACGCCACCAGGGCCAGCAGCGGCACGATCAAGAGGTCTTCAAACAGGAGGATGGAGACGATCTTCTGCCCCGACGGCAGCGCGATGTCACCGCGCTCGGCCAGCAGCTGCATCACCACCGCGGTGGAGGTGAGCACGAAGCCGGTGGCGCCGATGAAGGCAACCTGCCACGGCAGGCCGAACAGTTTGGCGATGCTGGTCAGCACCAGCGCACAGGTGACGATCTGCAGCGTGCCGAGCCCGAAGATTTCCTTGCGCAGGCTCCACAGGTGCGAGGGGCGCATTTCCAGGCCGATGACGAACAGGAACATCACCACGCCCAGCTCGGCTGTGTGCAGGATCGCCTGCGGGTCGGAGAACCAGCCCAGGCCGAACGGTCCGATCGCCAGGCCCGCGGCGAAGTAACCCAGCACCGAACCCAGGCCGAGCCTGCGGAACAGGGGCACCATCACCACTGCCGCGCCCAACAGGGCGACGACCTTGACCAGTTCGCTGGTCGCTGCTTCTACCGCCATGCGGTGTATCCCCGAAAACCGAAATCGGCCTCAACGATAGAACATGTTTTCTGACGGCAATAGCATCGACGTTGCGTTTAGTTGTGCCGGAAATGGAACGATGGCGGGATTGATAACCAAGATCGTTCCGAAATCGGTAGCGCCGGGCCACGCCCGGCGATTCGGATCACCCGCCCCGGCAGAACGCGGCGTAATCGATATACCCCGGGAACGGCACCCCGGGCGCGCACACCGGGCACTGGGGGTCTGGCTGGATGCGGGTTTCGCGGAAACGCATCCCCAGCGCATCGAAGCGCAGCAGCCGACCAACCAGCGGCTCGCCGATGCCCAGCAGCAGCTTCAGCACCTCGGTGGCCTGCAGCACCCCGGCCAGGCCGGGCAGCACGCCCAGCACACCCGCCTCGGAACAGTTGGGCGCGAACTCCGGCGGCGGCGGTTCGGGGAACAGACAGCGGTAGCACGGCGCCACGCCCCGCTGTCGGCCGGCGTCAAACACGCTTACCTGCCCATCAAAGCGCTCGATGGCGGCATAGACCATGGGCTTCGCGTGCTTGATGCAGGCGTCGTTGAGCAGGTAGCGCAGCGGGAAGTTGTCCGAGCCGTCCAGCACCACGTCCACGCCGTCCAGCAGGCGGTCGACGTTCTCCGAGGTCACCCGCTCGGGCACGGCCTCGACCTCGATGGACGGGTTCAACGCCAGCAGCCGCTCGCGCGCCGAATCCACCTTCAGCTGGCCGACGCTGGCCTCGGTATGCACGATCTGCCGATGCAGGTTGCTGCGCTCGACCCGGTCGTGGTCGGCGAAGCGCAGGCGCCCTACCCCGGCCGCGGCCAGATAGAAGCCAGCCGGAGCGCCCAGGCCACCCGCACCCAGCACCAGCACACGCGACTGCTGCAGGCGGCGCTGGCCGTCTTCGCCTACCTGCGGCAGCAGCAGATGGCGCGAATAGCGGTCGTAGAAATCACGGTCGGCGGCATCCAGCATCGGCTGCACCAGCGGCAGCCCCTGCTCGCGCCAGGCCACGGTGCCGCCGGCCACGGACGCCACGCTTGAATAGCCTGCGGCCAGCAGCGCCTGCGCCGCGTCGGCCGAGCGTTTGCCGCTCTGGCAGATCAACAGGATCTCCCGGCCCTGGACCGGCAGGTGCGCGGCCGGATCGCCCAGCAGATCATCCTTGGCCACGCCACGCGCGCCCTCGGCCATGCCACCGGCGCGCTCATGCGCCTGGCGCACATCGATCAGCACCGCACCGTGGGCCACACGCGCCCGCGCCTGTTCCGGGGAAAGCTCTGGAATGCTCATGCGCCCATTGTAGAGCCGAGCCCATGCTGAGCCGAGCGCAGGCTCGGCTCTACACGGTAGCGCCGAGCCATGCCCGGCGAGCGCAGCGG
>DOKO01000109.1 GCA_003510825.1 Stenotrophomonas sp. | reverse complement strand
CCGCCACGCAGCGCGTGCAGCGGCGGCGACGTCGGCAGCACCGGCGTGGTCGCCACGGGCGAACTCATCTGCAATCGGCTACCCATGCGCAGCCTTCAATGGCCACCTGCGGCCGCACGCGTGGCCTGCACCAGCGTCTCCAGCTGCTGGGCCAGCGCCTGGATGTGATAAGGCTTGGCGCAGCGCGGTACGTCGGCGAACCGGCTGGGCACGTTGTCGTCGTAGCCGGAGGTCAGCAGGAAGGGGATGCCGGCTTCGACCAGGCGGTCCGCCAGGGGGTAGACCTGCTGGCCGCCCAGGTTGATATCGAGCAGGGCCACATCGATGGGCTGTTCATCCACCAGCCTGCCCAGCGCGGCAAGGTCGCCTGCGGGTCCGACGACCTGCACGCCCTTCAGTTCCAGGTAGTCGACCAGGAACATGGCGATGGCGAATTCATCTTCGGCCACCAGCACACGTACCCCTTCCAGCCCCGGATTATCAACGGCTTCCAACACGTACAACGCTCCTGTCCAGGCGGCACTTCCGACTGTTGCAGGCAAAGGGTGGCCAATCGGCCTACAAGAGCGCGTGACGACCGCGCGCAGGTGCCCGCGCCAGGCCGACGGCGGTACCATTTCCAGGTCTCCACTCCCCCTGTCCTACCATGGCCTACGCCCGCATCACCTCCACTGCCGACAACTACCTGCACCACGTCAGCAACGGCACCTTCAGCGTCGACGCCGACGAACCGGCCACGCTGGGCGGACAGGGCCGCGGCTTTGCCCCCTTCGACCTGTACCTGGCCTCGCTGGCGTCGTGCACCGCCATCACCCTGCGCATGTATGCACAGCGCAAGGGCTGGGAGCTGGGCGAGTTCCATGCCGAACTGCGTTCGGAACGCGACGAGGATGGGCGCCTGCACGTGCACCGCGTGCTGCATGCCAGCGCCGAACTGAGCGACGCGCAGTGGTCGCGGCTGCTGGAGGTGGTGGAGAAGACCCCGGTGACCCTGGTGATGCGCGAAGGCGCCCGCATTACCAGCGAGCGCGGCCAGGCCGGCTGAGGGCCGGATTTCAGAGAGGCAGTTCGGTGGTCTGCTTGATCCGCTGCATCGGGATCTCGGTCTTGGTGTTCTGCACGCCGGCGATCCGGTTCAGGTGCCGGATCTGGAACTGGCGGTAGGCATCGAGATCGGCCACCGCCACCCGCAGCAGGAAATCGCAGTCGCCCGCCATCAGGTGGCACTCGAGTACTTCCGGGAAGGACTTGATGCTGTTGATGAAGTGGTTGGTGGTGTCCTCGTCCTGGCCGCGCAGCCAGACCCGCACGAACACGGTGAACCCCCGGCCCACCTTGGCCGGGTTCAGCAGTGCCACGTAGCGATCGATGAAACCGCCCTCCTCCAGCAGGCGCACCCGGCGCAGGCACGCGGACGGTGACAGCCCTACCTGGCGGGCGAGTTCCAGGTTCTGCAGCCGGCCATCGCGCTGCAGGGCATCGAGGATGCGGCGGTCGAGGGCGTCAAGCTCGTTCTGCATTGCATTTCACCGGATTGGCACAAGGGCGCACAGGATTTCAAATAGTCGGATAATTGCGGCATCAACGCAACCCGATTCTGTGCCTTCGCCGCTAGCATGGTCGTCCCCACACACGCGATCGCTCCATGGACGCCCGCACCACCCTGCCCCTGCCCGACCCCGCCTGCGACACCGCGCCCCGTGCCGAATTCCTGCGCGGCCTGCGCGCCGCCATCCCGGTGATGATCGGCTTCCTGCCGTTCGCCCTGGTGCTGGGTGCCCAGGCCGCACAGAAGGGCCTGAGCGCACTGGAAGTACCGCTGATGACCGGCTTCAATTTCGCCGGCGGCTCGGAGTTCGCTGCCGTCGAGCTGTGGACCTCGCCGCCGCACATCGCGCTGATCGTGGCGATCACCGCACTGGTCAACAGCCGCCACCTGCTGATGGGCGCCAGCCTGGCCCCGCTGCTGCAGCACCTGCCCCGGCGCCGGGTGCTGCCCGCGCTGTTCTTCATGTGCGATGAGAGCTGGGCGCTGGGCGTGGCCGATGCACGCCGGCGGGCACTGGGTTTCAGCCTGGCCTATTACCTGGGTGTCTCGGCCGGCCTCTACACCGTCTGGGTGGTGTGCACGATCCTTGGCGCACTGGTCGGGCCACTGCTGGGCGACATCCATGCCTATGGCTTCGACATGGCCTTCCCGGCCGTGTTCCTGGTCCTGCTGCGCGGCATGTGGCAGGGCATGAAGCCCGCGCGGCCCTGGCTGGTCAGCCTGGTGGTGGCGGCGGGCACCTACCTGCTGGTACCCGGCGCCTGGTACGTGGCCAGCGGCGCGCTGGCCGGCCTGGCCGCGGCGTGGCTGCTGGCGGAGGACGCAGCATGATCCTCGGCGGACTGATCCACTGGACCGCGCTGCTGACCATCGTACTGATGGCCGCGGTCACCTACCTCACCCGCATCGTCGGCTTCCTCGCCCTGCGCAACCGCACCCTGAGCAAGCGCGCGGTGACGGTGATGGAGGCGGCGCCGGGCTGCGTGCTGATCTCGGTGATCGCACCGGATTTCGTAGCGGACAACCCGGCCGACCTGGCGGCGCTGGCGATTACCCTGCTGGCCGCCACGCGGTTGTCGATGCTGCCGACGGTGCTGATCGGCGTGGTGTCGGCGGGCGTGCTGCGCTACGCGTTGGCGTGAGCGGTTCGCCGGGCATGGCCCGGCGCTACCTCATGACCCCGGCCCGTCAGCGCCGGGGCATCCCCTGCCGCAGCATCACCCTGCGCTGCTGGATGCCAGCAGGCACAGGCTGCGGGCGGGCAACGTCCATTGCCCCTCCTCATCCATCTCCAGTGGCGCGTCGTCGGTCTGCAGGACCACGCGACGGAACGACAGCGTCTCGTCGGAGGGCCGGAACCGCTGCTCCTGCTCGTTGGGATTCAGCAGCAGGGCCAGGCTGACGTGGCGCCCGGGCTCGCGCAGTCCGCTGTCCGGGCTGCGGCCATCGAGCACGATCAGCAGCGCCCGCAGCTCGGGGTTGTGCCAGTCGCCCTCGCCCATCGGCTCACCATCGGGGCGCCGCCACTCGATGTCGCGCATTCCGAGCGACGCGTCGAAGTCACCGGTCAGGAAGCGATTGCGCCGCAGCAGCCCATAGCGTCGGCGCAATGCCAACGCGCGCCGCACGAAGGCCGCCTGCGCCTGAGGACCCGGCTGCGCCGCACGCTCCCAGTCGATCCAGCTCAGCGGATTGTCCTGGCAGTACGCATTGTTGTTGCCCTGCTGCGAATGGCCGAACTCATCGCCGGCCAGCAGCATCGGCGTGCCCTGCGCGAGCAGCAGCGTGCCCAGCAGGTTGCGCATCTGCCGCGAACGCAGGGCGAGGATGCCCGCATCGTCCGTATCGCCTTCCACGCCGTGGTTGCACGACAGGTTGTGCGAATGTCCATCGCGGTTGTCCTCGCCATTGGCCTCGTTGTGGCGGTCGTTGTAGCTCACCAGGTCATGCAGGGTGTAGCCGTCGTGCGCCGTGACCAGGTTGATGCTGGCTGATGGCCGGCGGCCATGATGGTCGAACAGGTCCGCAGACCCGGTGAAGCGGGCCGCGAACTCCGGCAACTGGCCCGCATCACCCCGCCACAGTGCACGGGTCGTGTCACGGAACCGGTCATTCCACTCGGCCCATCCCGGCGGGAACTGACCCAGCTGATAGCCGCCGGGGCCAATGTCCCACGGCTCGGCGATCAGCTTCACCTGGCTCAGCACCGGGTCCTGGCGCACCGCATCGAGGAAGCTGCCCGACGGATCAAAGCCATGGCGCTCGCGCCCGAGGATGGTGGCCAGGTCGAAGCGGAAGCCATCGACGCGCATCTCGGTCACCCAGTAGCGCAGTGAATCCATCACCATGCGCAGTGCGCCGGCGTTGGTCAGGTCGAAGGTGTTGCCGGTGCCGGTATCGTTGATA
>DOKO01000360.1:1811-2801 GCA_003510825.1 Stenotrophomonas sp. | reverse complement strand
GGTCGAGGGCCATGGTGAACTTCTCTGAATCAGTCAGGCAGACGCCAGCCGCGCCCGAATGGGCGCCAGGTCTGGGAAGGAAGTCGTCGCGGAACGTGGGGGACGTTTGCGTAGGCTCTACGCGAATGTGCACTGTTCCATATCAAACACCCGTGAAGCGATGGCGATTTCTTTGTGACAGCGCGGCATCAGCTCAGGACGCATCGTTCGGTGCGCACCGCTGTGGACACCCTGCGTCACCCGGTCGCAGGGCCTCACCCGGCTGCACTTGACCAATATCAATCCGCAGCACGCGCCGGGCGCGTATCTCTATGCAGGAACCCCAACACCGGCGCTGCCGGCTTCCAGAGGACCTGCGATGAGCTACACCCCCGACAACGCCCAGCTGCTGAACGCCCTGCAGAACGTCATGGTGATCTCCACCACCGACCTGCAGGGCAACATCACCTATGCCAACGATCTGTTCTGCACGCTCACCGGCTTTGCGCGCGAGGAGCTGATCGGCCAGCCGCACAGCATCGTGCGCCATCCGGACGTGCCCAAGGCCGTCTACAAGGACATGTGGGACACCATCAAGGCCGGCAAGATCTGGACCGGCATCGTGCCGAACCTCGGCAAGGGCGGCGCCCTCTACGTGGTCGACACCACCGTGCAGCCCCTGTTTGATGCCGAGGGCAACATCACCTCGTACATCAGCATCCGCCGCGTGGTGAATGATCTGATGCAGAACTACGACCTGGTCGAGTTCAGCAAGGAAACCTTCGACGACTTCTACGAAGCCGCATGAACGCGCTGCCCGCCAGCCACCTGTCGGGGCTCCCCATCGGTCGACTGCTGGTGGGCTTCGCCTCCGAATCGGGCAATGCCCGCGCCCTGGCCCAGCGCTTGGGCGCGGACCCTGACCTGCAGCCGCACTCGCCGCAGGTCCTGGCCTTCGACCAGATCGATGTCGCCAGCCTTGGCCATGGCGACGTGCTGCTGGCCATCTCC
>DOKO01000360.1:1165-1629 GCA_003510825.1 Stenotrophomonas sp. | reverse complement strand
GACGTGCTGCTGGCCATCTCCAGTTCGTTTGGTGATGGCGAGCCGCCGGCCAACGGCGAGCAGTTCTTCGACAGCCTGCGCCAGGCTGCCGAGCTGCCGGGCCTGCGTTACGCGGTGTTCGGGCTCGGCGACACCGGCTACCCCAGCTTCTGCGGCTTCACCAAGGCGCTGGACACGGCGTTGAGCGAGCGCAAGGCCATCCCACTGCTGCACCGCGTGGATGCGGACCTTGGTTACGAACAGTTCTTCCAGCAATGGCGGCCGGTGCTGGGCCAGGTGCTGCAGGGAGATGTGGCTGCCGGCCAGGACCTGCGGCTGCAGGTGACTGCCTATGGTGAGGACAACGCCTTCGCCGCACCCATCCTCGAACGCCGTCGCCTGAACAGCCAAGGCCCGGCGGCCTGGCATCTGCAACTCGACATTGCCGGCAGCGGCATGGCCTACCGGGCCGGCGACACCCTGCA
>DOKO01000360.1:0-980 GCA_003510825.1 Stenotrophomonas sp. | reverse complement strand
CCGGGCCGGCGACACCCTGCACGTGGTACCCGAGAACGATCCGTCACTGCTGCAGGCGCTGGCCACCTGGTACGGCGACCCTGCCGCGGTCGCTGCCCTGCAGGATCGCGAACTGCGCCTGCCCAGCAAGAGCGTGCTGCGCGAACTGGCCCGCCTCAGCGGCAGCGAGGTGTTGAAGAACCTGCTCAAAGTCAGCCAGAAACGCGAGCTGGAGGCCTACCTGCATGGGCTGGACGTGCTGGACCTGCTGCAGGACCACGCGACCCCGGACAGCGTACCGCTGGAAAAGCTGTGCAGCCTGCTCTCGCCGCGACTGCCCCGCGCCTATTCGATTGCCTCCCATCCCGGCGATGACCAGGTGAGCCTGTGCGTGCGCGAAGTGCGCTATACCCTGCGCGGCCGCGAGCGCTTCGGCACCGCCACCGGCAGCCTGCTGCATGGCGGTGGCCATGCCCGGGTGTACTGCCGCTCGAACCCCGGCTTCCATCTGCCCGACGCCGCCGACGCACCGCTGCTGATGGTCGGCACCGGCACCGGCATCGCGCCGCTGATGGGCCTGATGCAGGAGCTGCAGGCGGGCGCCTGCACGCGCGACGTGCATCTGGTGTTCGGCGAGAAGCATCGCGAGCACGATTACCTCTATCGCGAGCAGCTGCAGGCCTGGCAGTCTGGCGGCCTGCTGGCCGGGCTGCACACCGCGTTCTCGCGTGACGGCACCGAAAAGCTCTACGTGCAGCACGTGCTGCAGCAGCGCGCCAATGCGGTGCGTGATCTACTGGCGCGGGGCGGCCACCTCTACCTGTGTGGCAACAAGCGCCATCTGGAAGGCGCGGTCCGTGAGGCCATCGACGCGATCGGCGGCCAGGGGCAGTGGGACGCGCTGCGCAATGAAGGCCGCACGCACTGCGAGCTGTACTGACGCCGGGATCCATTCCGCCGGGCATGGCCCGGCGCTACCCCTGTAGAGCCGAGCCCACGCT
>DOKO01000356.1 GCA_003510825.1 Stenotrophomonas sp. | reverse complement strand
GAGCCGAGCCTATGCTCGGCTCAGGCCGCCAAGGTAGAAGCAGCCGAGCATGGGCCCGGCTCTACAACGGCCGGCGGTGTCAGCCCAGGCGACCCAGGCGCGGGTCCACCGTATGTGCTTCATCCCAGCCACGGCGCACCGCCGCACGGGCCTGCGCCCATTCCAGGCGGCTGCGGCCACGATCATTGGCCCAGCGCGATTCCAGCTCGCGCTCAACCTCTTCGTAGGCGCGGATCACCTGGTCGGCGCGGGTCTCGTGGAAGCGCGCGGCATGCCCGACCTGGTAGGCCGGTTCATAGTCATCGAACAGCAGGCTCGCGTCGTAATACGGCTCGGCGCTGTAGCGGTCGCGCCAGTAGTCCGAAATGGTGTCGCGCGGGGTGCTGTCATCCGGCACGCGGCCGGGGATCTGGTAATCGGGGCTCATCGATCAGGCTCCGTGGTGGACGAAGCCTGATCGTGCCCGTGCAGCGGTTAACCGCCCGGGCCGGTTGCGTGAAGATCAGGTCGCGTCGGCCTTGCGCGGCAGCTTGTAGATCACCGCGCCGATGGCGAAGGCGACCAGCGCGGCGGCGATGTTCTGCCAGCTGGCACTGGCGAATAGCGCCACGCACAGCAGCAGCGCCAGCACCGGAATGAGCGGACCACCGGGCAGCTTCAATGCGCCAGGCCGGTCGGCATAGCGCTTGGCCAGCACCAGCACCGCCGCCGCCGTGCCGATGTAGGCGAACAGGCGCGTGGTCATCGACAGCAGCGCCAGCTGCACGAACGAACCGGACAGGGCCAGCCCCAGCGCGATCAGCCCCTGGCAGAAGATCGCCGCGGCCGGCGTGCGGAAGCGCGGATGCACCTGTGCCAGCACCTTCGGGCCGTAGCCATCGCGGGCGAGGGCGAACAGGAAGCGCGGGCCCATCATCATCGTGTTGCTGTTGGTGCCGAGGATTGAGATGGTGGCGCCGACGGTGAGGATCAGCGCCAGCGCTTCGCCGCCGAAACCGGCCGCGGCATCGGCCAGCGGCGTGGCCGAACTGGCCAGGCCGGCCAGCGTGCCCTGCGCCACCAGCTGCACCGCACCGTAGATGACGGTGACGGTGACGATCATGGTGATCAGGGCGAACGGGATGTCGCGGCGCGGGTTGCGGTATTCGCCGGCCGCGGCCGGGATGTTCTCGAAACCGGCATAGGCGTACAGCAGCAGGAGCGCGGCCTCGCCCATGCGCTGCAGGTCGTGCGGGTCCGGGCGCTGGCCGGAGAAGGCCAGCTGCGGGTCGATGTAGAACGCGCCGATGGCCACGAACAGCAGCAGCGGCAGCATCTTGCCGATGACCAGCACGATGCCGGTACGCGCCGCCGAGCGCACGCCGATGATGTTGACCCCGGTGAGGAAGCCCAGCGACACCACGATCACCGCGATGCGGCCCATGCCGGCGCCGGCCCACGGCCAGAAGCGCGCGACTGCATCGGCCAGCGCATTGCTGAGCGCAGCGGCCGAACTGATGCGGGTCAGCCAGATCATCCAGCCGATCTCGAAGCCGGCGAAGCGGCCGAACGCTTCACGCGCATACAGGTAGCTGCCGCCGGGTTCATCGAAGTAGCTGGCGGCCTGCGCGTAGCACAGCACCAGCAGGGCGACGACGATGCCGGCGGCGACCACGCCCCACAGGCTGAAAGGGCCGAGCAGGGCGACGGTGGCGGCGGGCAGCAGGTAGATGCCGCTGCCGACCACATCGTTGATCGACAGGCCGACGATCTGCCAGCGGCTGACCGCGCGCTGCAGCTGCGGTTCGTCCTGGGCGCTCAAGGGTGTGCTCCGGTCAATGCGGGCAGCTGCCACTGCGCCTGCAGGCGCGCGTACTCGGCGCGCGGCAGCAGCACGAAGCGCGGCGTGTCCTGCGGCCGCAGCCAATCCAGCAGCGCCTGCATGCGTGCCTGCGGCATGGCCGTGCAGCCGGCGGTGGCCTCACCGGGCTGGCGCCACAGGTGGGCGAAGATGCAGCTGCCCTTGCCGGGCTGGTTCTGCGGGTTGTGCGCGATCACGAAGCCTTCCTGGTAACGCACGTCGCCCTTGTCGTGCAGATCCAGCCGCATCGGTTCGGTGGAGCCCTCGACGGCGGCGCCGCCGACCTTGGCCGCATCGACGATGCGGTTGTAGAACGGCGAGGCCGGCACATCCATGCAGTAGCTGCTGTCGAGCATCGGCTGGTACGCCATCGCGGTACCCGGGCGCGTGCCGGCATACCCGAACGCACTGCCCAGCGCGAACACACCGGCCGGGCTGCGGCCATCGCCTTCCTGCTTCTGCGGGCCGTCGCCCTGTGCCGGGTGCAGGCCCAGGCCCCAGGCGCTGCCACTGCGGCCCAGCGACACCGGGAAGGCCGTGCCCTGCGCGCGCCAGCCCTTGCCGTCGCGCACGAAGGCCTGCAGCTGGCCCTGGGTGCTGTCCCAGCCCTCGCTGGTGACCACGATCAATTGCCGCGCGCCATCCAGCGGCGCGGCATGGAGGGACAGCGACGCGGCCAGCAGCAGCGCGGCGGTGACAAGGCGGGACAGCGGCTTCATCAGCAGGCGCTCCGGTCAGGAATCCAGCAGGTGGTCGATCCGTTCCAGGTTCACCGCAAGTTGCCGTTGGCGATCTGGATTGGCGTGGCAGAGCAGCACGAACAGGAAGTCGAGCAGGGCATGCATGGCGCTACGGTACAGCAGCTGCGCCACCTGCGGCGTGCGGTCGTAGGCGCACACGCCCAGCGAGGCATCGGCGTGCGCGCGCAGCGGGTTGGCGGTGTGGCGGGTGATCGACACCACCTTGCCGCCCATGTTCTGGAACTGCCGCGACAGCTGCGACAGCTGCGGCAGGTTGCCGTATTCGGAGAACACCAGCAGTGCATCGCGCGGGCGTGCCGCCGACAGGTTGGCCAGCAGCAGCACCGGGTCGGTATGCGGCACCACCAGCAGGCCGAGCAGGGACAGCCGCATGGCGAACTCGCGGGCGAACAGACCGTCATCGCCCAGCCCGTAGACGAACAGCTTGGGCGCACCGTCCAGCAGCTGCACGATGCGTTCGATCTCCTCGCGCGGGTTGGCCTGGCGGGTTTCTTCCTCGGCCTGGGCCTTGCTGCGGCGCAGGGCATCGCCCAGGCGCAGGTAGTGATCGGCGTTGTCCGGTTCGTCCGGCGCCTGCTGCGGGTCGGCACCGGCGCGGGCCACGTCCTGGCCGATGGAGTACTTCAGGTCCGGGTAGCCCTTGAAGCCCAGCTTCTGGCTGAACTTGACCACGCTGGACTGGCTGATGCCCA
>DOKO01000043.1 GCA_003510825.1 Stenotrophomonas sp. | reverse complement strand
ACCACGCCGTTGCCGATCAGGCACAGCGCATCGTCACGCAGGATGCCCGACGGGATCAGGTGCAGGACGGTCTTCTTGCCATTGATGACCAGGGTGTGGCCGGCATTGTGGCCACCCTGGAAGCGCACCACGGCGCCGATTTCCTCGGTGAGCAGATCGACGATCTTGCCCTTGCCTTCATCGCCCCACTGGGCACCCAACACTACGACAGACTGACCCATGACGGGCTCCTCGATTTGTTGCGGCCATCGGGGCCGCGGACGGGTAAACCGTGGCGGGGCTGGCCAGCACCTGGAGGGCGGCTCCAAACGGGGAGCGGCCGGCGATGGAAGGCCCAGACACGGAAAAAGCCGAACGGGGAGGCCCGTCCGGCTTTTGTGCATTATCCGGGTTTCCGGGGTCCGGTGCCACCTTTCCGACGGACGGCTTTACCGGCCGGTCAGGCGCCTGCCTTCCCTCGAACCGGGGTCAGAGCCGTTTCCAGCGGAAACGGATCCGACCCCGACCTTTCAGTGCCGTGCCCACCACAGCAGGCTCAGGCCGGCCAGCAGCACCAGGCCGCCGAAGCTGCGCAGGGCCGGGCTGGGCAGGTCCAGCAGGCGCTCGGCCATGCGCTTCCAGGCCAGCGGGGCGACGAACAGCAGCAGGCCTTCCAGCACGGCCACCAGGCAGACGGCCGCGAACAGATCTTTCATGTGGGGCACTCCGGAAAAAACACGGGGCCCGGCATCTGGCCGGGCCCCGTGGGATCTTGCCGAACGACTCAGCGGTCGTTCTTGAGGTACTGCAGGAACGGGTCGTTCTTGTCCAGGACGATCACGCCGTTGCCGTCGGTCATGGAGCCACGGTAGGCCTCCAGGCTGCGGTAGAACGCATAGAACGACGGATCGGCCGAACCGGCCTTGCCGTAGATGCGGGCCGCATCGGCATCGCCTTCACCGCGCAGGCGCTGGGCATCGCGCTCGGCTTCGGCGATCAGCACGGTGCTGTCACGGTCGGCCTGGGCACGGATGGTCAGCGACTGCTCCTCGCCCTCGGCGCGCAGCTTGGCGGCTTCCTGCTTGCGCTGTGCGCGCATGCGCTCGTACACGTCGTTGATCACCTGGCTGTCGGTGGGCAGGTCGACCTGCTTGATGCGCAGGTCGATCATCTGCATGCCCAGCCCGGACACGGCTTCGTTGATGCCCTTCAGCTGCTCGGCGATCAGCTCGCTGCGGTCGCCGGACACCAGCTGCTGCAGGGTGCGCGAGTTGATCTGGTTGCGCAGCGAGTCGGTGATGATCGGCGCCAGGCGGGCATTGGCCACGCGCGGGTCACCACCGGTGGCACGGAAGTAGTCGCCCACGTTGGAGATGTAGCCGATGGCGAAGAAATCGACGCTGACGTCCTTCTGCTCGGCGGTGAAGTAACGCGCCGGTGCCGTGTCCAGCACCTGGAAGCGGCGGTCGAACACGCGCACGGTTTCCACCACCGGCACCTTGAAGTGCAGGCCCGGCTTGATGTCCGAACGCACCACCTTGCCCAGGTTCAGGACCATGGCGGTCTGGTCCTCGCGGACCACGTAGACCGAACCCAGCAGGGCCAGCAGGGCCGCCACGACGACGGCAATCCAGATAGAACTTCTCATCGGCTGCCCTCCTCACGGCCGCTCGGACGCCCGGTCGGGCGGGCCACCGGCCGGCCCGGGTCACGGGAAACTTCGGTTGCGGTACCCGGCAGCGACGGCATCACCACATCCGGATTCGGCACCGGGGCCGAGGCGGCCGGACGGGTGTCGCCGGTCATCGGCACGTAGATCAGCTGGCGACCATCGCCACCGATCACCTTGCGGTTCTCGCTCAGCACCTGCTGGACGGTTTCCAGCCACAGGCGCTTGCGGGTCACTTCCGGGGCGTCCTTGTACTGGGCCTGCAGCAGGCTGAAGCGCTGTGCGTCACCCTCGGCCTTGGACACCACGGCCTGCTTGTAGCCTTCGGCGGTGGTACGGGCACGCGAGGCCTGGCCTCGGGCTTCCGGCACGACCTTGGCGGCGTAGGCCTGGGCTTCGTTGATCAGGCGTTCCTTGACCTGCTGGGCACCGTTGACCTCGTCGAAGGCCGGCTTGACCTCCTCCGGCGGACGGGCGTCCTGCAGGGTCAGGCCGGTCACGGTCAGGCCTGTCTTGAATGCACGCAGCAGCGCCTGCAGGCGCTCCTCGGCGGCCACGGCCAGCGGGCCGCGGTTGTTCAGCACCGAATTGAGGTCGGCGCGACCGACTTCCTCGCGCACCGCACTCTGCGCGGACTGCTCCAGCACCTGGTCGGCGCTGAAGGTACCGAACAGGTAGGTCTGCGGGTCATCGATGCGGTACTGCACGTTGAGCGAGACGTTGACGATGTTCTCGTCGCGGGTCAGCACCGGCACCTGGATCGAGAAGGTCTTGATCTCGGTGGCATTGACCTTGGTGACCGATTCGATCGGCCACGGCAGCTTGAAGTTCGGGCCCGGGGTCAGGATCCGCGAGAACTGGCCGAAGCGCAGCACCACGCCACGCTGCTGTTCGCCGATCAGCTGGAAGCTGGAGAACAGCACCAGCAACACCACCGCCGCCGCCACCCAACGCAGGATGCCGCCATCGAACAGGTCCTTCAGCGGCCCGGGCAGACCGCCCCAGCCACCACCATTGCCACCGCCACGCGACCCGAACGGCCCGCGTCGATTGTCCTCGGGGCCTTGTCCGCCCTTGTTGCCGCCGGGTGTATTCCAGGCCATGCACGCTCCATCAATATGTGGGCTGCGGCGCGGGCCCTTCCCGCGGCGCCAGCCGTGAATCTTCACCGATCATACAAGATGGGGCGGACTGGCAGGTTTGAAAGGGCCACGACCGGGTAAGGTGGCGTTTTCCTCGAAGTCAGGCAGCGCCGATGGCCCCCACCACCCCGTTCACCGCCTTCCGGATCGAAAACGACGATGCCGGCTACCGCAGCGGCCTGGTCCAGCTGGGCGTGGACGACCTCAGCCCCGGCCAGGTGCTGATCCGCGCCCATTGGTCCTCGGTCAACTACAAGGACGCCCTTGCCGGTACCGGCAAGGGGAAGATCCTGCGGCGCTTCCCGCTGGTCGGTGGCATCGACGTAGCCGGCACCGTGGTCGCCTCGAGCGACCCCGCCTGGCGCGAGGGCGATGCGGTGCTGGCCACCGGCTGCGGGCTCAGCGAGACCCGTGACGGCGGCTACAGCCAGTACGTGCGGCTGGAATCGCGCGCGGTCATCGCCCAGCCGGCCGGGCTGAGCCCGCGCGAAGCGATGGTGCTGGGCACGGCCGGCTTCACCGCCGCCTTGGCCCTGCTGCGCCTGCAGGACAACCGGTTGACCCCGGGGCACGGCCCGCTGGCGGTGACCGGCGCCACCGGCGGGGTCGGCGCGCTGGCCGTGGACATCTTCAGCCGTGCCGGTTACGACGTGCATGCGATCAGCGGCAAGCCGGAGCAGGCCGCCTTCCTGCACGACATCGGCGCCGCCGAGGTGCTGCCGCGCGAGGCACTGGCCGATACCGCGCCGCTGCAGTCCGCCCGCTTCGGCGGCGGCCTGGACAATGCCGGTGGATCGATGCTGGCCAGCCTGCTTGCGCAGACCGTGCCCTATGGCAGCGTGGTCAGTGCCGGCCTGGCCGCCAGCCCGAAACTGGAGATGACGGTGATGCCGTACATCCTGCGTGGCGTGTCGCTGCTGGGCGTGTCCTCGGCCAGCGCGCCCCGCGACCTGCGCGAAGCGGTGTGGGCGCGACTGGGCGGCGCGTGGAAGCCGCAGCACCTGGACCGGATCTGCACCGCCGAAGTCGGCCTGGCGGACCTGCCGGGCGTGTTCGAACGGATGCTGGCCGGTGGTTCGCTGGGCCGCACGGTGGTGCGGATCGACTGAACGTCGCAGGCAGGCGACGGACGGCAGCGGCCGTGTTCCCACCCGCAATGTGCCCGCACTACACTGCGGGCATGACACGGGGAACAACATGGCACGCATTCTGATCGTCGACGACTCACCGTCGCAGCTGTTGGGGATACAGCGCATCGTCGAGAAACTCGGGCACCAGATCCTGACCGCCACCGA
>DOKO01000389.1:15944-16292 GCA_003510825.1 Stenotrophomonas sp. | reverse complement strand
GTCACCGGCCCCGTCGGCGGGCACCGGAGGCGGCGGCCTGCAGCCGGCCAGGGCCACGGCCAGGGCGGTGCACAGCGCGGACGACAGCGGAAAACGCAAGCGGGAGCTCCTTCAACACGGACGCGGACCGACGTTAGGCTATTCTCCCCTGCCTGAGCAAACCCGAGTAGTAGGCCCTGACCCGTGGCAACCTGGATCACCACCCCCGCCGAGCTGGACACGTACCGCCAGCAGCGCCCGAGCCGCATCGGCCTGGACACCGAATTCATCCGTGAACGCACCTTCTGGCCGCAGCTTGCGCTGGTGCAGATGGCCGTCGGCGATGACATCCTGCTGATCGACCCGCTG
>DOKO01000389.1:473-15799 GCA_003510825.1 Stenotrophomonas sp. | reverse complement strand
ATCCTGCTGATCGACCCGCTGATTCCCGGCATGCCCGAGGCGCTGGCGCCGTGGCTGGCCGACGAATCCATCACCAAGGTGATGCACAGCGCCAGCGAAGACCTGGTGGCCTTCAAGTGGACCTGCGGGGTGATGCCGCGGCCGCTGTTCGACACCCAGATCGGCGCGGCGCTGGCCGGCATCGGTGCCGGCATGGGCTACCAGAAGCTGGTGCAGGAAATCACCGGTGTCGCCCTGGCCAAGGGCGAGACCCGGTCGGACTGGATGCGCCGGCCGCTGTCCGATTCGCAGCTGCAGTACGCCGCCGACGATGTCGAGCACCTGTTCGCGCTGCATGATGCGATCGACGGCAAGCTGCAGGCGCTGGGCCGCCAGCAGTGGCTGCACGACGATGCCGAGCGCCTGCTGGCCAGTGTCGCCAATGATGAAGATCGCTGGCCACACCTGGGCATGCGTGCCGCGCAGTTCCTCGATGCACCGGCCCAGCACCGCCTGCTGCGCCTGCTGCGCTGGCGTGACGTGCAGGCCCGCAGCAGCGATCGCCCACGCAGCTGGATCCTGGACAACGAACTGGCCGCTACCCTGGCGCGCACGCCGCCGGCCGATGCGGCCGCGCTGGGCAAGCTGTTCGAGCAGTTCCCGAAGGCACCGCGCAAGCTGGCCGGCGCGGTCTGGCAGGCGCTGTCGACGCCGCTGGACGACGAAGCAGATGCGCCGCTGGCCATGCAGGCCACCGACACCAACAAGCAGCTGGTGAAGAAGCTGCAGGATGCGGTGGCCGAGCGCAGCCGCGAACTGGGCCTGGCCGACGGCGTGCTGGCCTCACGCAAGCACCTGGAAAGCTACCTGGAGCGCCGCCAGTGGCCGGCCGCCCTGGCCGGCTGGCGCCAGCAGGAGCTGGAAGCCCGCCTGCAGGCCTTGCTGCCGGCACGTTGATGGCACGGCGCCGGCTCCTGCCGGCGCCATCCGCAGCACATCCCGGCTGGGTAGAGTCGACCGCTGGTCGACTATCGCGCGCAGCGCGGGTGTTGTTCCAAATCGCTCAGAGCAGTCGACTGACAGTCGACTCTACCGGGGAACGTCCACAACGCTTCCCCGCCGCCGCCGCTCAGACGTAACCGCGCTCCTTCAACCGGGCCCAGCGCTCCGGCCCGATCGCCCGGCGCATCGCGGGCAGCGGATCGATGCTGCCCGTGTTGTCGGCCACGGCCACCACGAAATCATCGGTGGTGTTGAGCAGCGCGCGGCGCTCGGGCAGGTCCAGCCAGGCCGCGACGTTCTTCAGCACCCGCTTGGCCGACACGTCGCTGCGGCGCAGCTCCATGTACTGCGAATGGCGCTTGCAGGCCTCGACCAGCGCCTCGTCATCGAACCAGCATTCGTCCGCATCGCCCTGCCCGCCGCGCATCTCATCCGGCGCCCACAGGTAGTACGCCACATCCTCGCCACGGGTCAGCACCGCTTCGCGGTATGACTGCCGGCCCCACACCAGGAACGGTGGCCAGGCCGCGGTGAAGTCGCTTTCGGTGAAGCACAGCAGCAGGCAGTACAGCGGTTCATCGTGCGGGATGCGGGACAGCTGCGCGGTAATTGCCTCGACCAGCAGCCGCTCGACCTCGGCGGTGACCGTCGCCAGCGTCTCGCCCGGGCGTGGCCGCTGGTACTGCAGGCGGCGCTGGCCGGTAGCGCGGCCATTCTTGTCCAGGTACTCCAGCACGATGCGGTCGAGCTGGCCGGCATCGTCATAGCTGTAGACATCCTGGCACCACCACGTGCGCCCCGCCGTGCTCCAGTTGCACATCACTTCACGCAGCAGGCGGTCGCCTTTCCAGTGGTAGCTGCGGTCGATGCCGCGGCCCTCGTCCACCAGGTCCAGCGCCTGCAGTCGCCCCTCTTCCTCGCGGAACTCCCAGGCGGCGTTGATGCGGCCACCGTCATGGAAGCTGAGGTACTGGCGACGACCCGGCGCATGCAGCCACACGCCGATGCGGCCGGACGGGCTGCGCTCGAACACGATGCGTCCTGCCTCATCCAGGCCGTGCTGCACGTGCTTGCGCGCATCCACCTTCGCGTCGGCCACCCAGCGCGGCGGCGGCGTTCCGCTCGATTCGCGCGGGAACGGCGTGATGTACCCCATCGATGCGGTCGCCCAGCGCCAGCTGACCACCTGTGCTTCGCAGCGCGCCTGCAGCGCGAGGGCGGCAGCGGGTTCGGCGTGGGCCTGGTACAGCGCCTTGAGCATGGTCGAGATCCATTCAA
Organism: Stenotrophomonas sp.; assembly: GCA_003510825.1. GTDB lineage: Bacteria > Pseudomonadota > Gammaproteobacteria > Xanthomonadales > Xanthomonadaceae > Stenotrophomonas. The sequence continues at coordinate 13,540 of DOKO01000389.1, read as the reverse complement.
CACGGCGCGCGACCATAGCATGTGCGTCCGCGCCGTCATGGCACGCAGTTCGCGGAAACGACAACGCCCCGCAGATGCGGGGCGCTGCCGTGTGCTGCGTGGAACCGGCGCTTACCAGTTCATGTTCAGCGAGACACCCACGGTGCGCGGTTCGTTGTAGACCGCGGCCATGTAGTTCTCGATCACACCCTTGAGGTTCTTCTCGTTGGTGATGTTGCGCGCGAACAGCGCCACTTCGTAGGCACCGTAGTTGCCGGAGTAACCCAGCTTCAGGCCGCCTTCGAAATCACCCTTGGAGTTGAACTCCTTGCTGTCGTACAGGACGAAGCTGGTGTAACCCTGCTTGTTCCAGTCGGTGGACACGAACATGGTGCCGGCGTCGCTGACCGGGAAGTCGTAACGCGCAGCGAAGTTCACGTTGTACTTCGGCGCGTTCGGCAGCGGGTTGCCGTCGATCTGGGCGAAGGTGTTCGCACCGACCTTGATGGTCGGGTCGTTCACGGTGCACACCACGGCGCCGTTCAGCGCGCAGACCTGCGCATACACGCGCTTGTCCTGGATCTCGCTGTGCAGCAGGCTCAGGCCGGCGCTCAGGGTCAGGTTCGGGATCGGGCGCAGTTCCATGTCGGCTTCAAAGCCGTAGGCCTTGGCCTTGTCGGCGTTGAACAGCACGCCGTTGCCATCCGAATCATTGCCGTTGAGCTGGATGTCGTTGACGGTGTAGGTGAACGCGGTGGCGTTCAGGCGCAGGCGGTTGTCCCACAGGCTGCTCTTCACGCCCGCTTCCCACGACAGGATCGTTTCCGAATCGGCGGTGGTGAAGTCGGCGTTGAACACGGCCGAACGGCCCTGGATGGTCGGGCCGCGGAAGCCACGTGCCACCTTCGCGTAGACGCTCACGTTCGGGGTGAACTGGTACATCGCGCTCAGGTCCCAGCTCGGGGTGGTGTCGGACATCTTCACGTCCGTACGGCCCTTGTAGGTGACTGCGCCGGCAGCGGTGTCAGCGGTCTTCAGCAGACGGGTGTGCTTCTCGTCCTTGGTCTGGCGCAGGCCGGCGGTGATGCTGAACTTGTCGGTGAAGGCGTAGCTGATCTGGCCGAAACCGGCCCACGAGGTGTTCTTGTTGCGCAGGCGCACCCAGTTGTTCGGGTTGCGGGCGGCGCCCTGCAGGAACCACGCGCGCTGGTAGAAATCGGTGGTGTCGCTGCCGTTGAAGTAGAACGCGCCGGCCTGCCACTGCAGGGCGTTGTCGTCATGGCTGGCCAGGCGGAATTCCTGGGTCCACTGGTCCAGGTCGCGGATCTGGCCCATCGACTGGCCGTAGCCGTTCGGCACGCCGTTGACCGGGAAGTTCACCGCGGCACCGCCGTCGGTGTCGCCGCGGCTGTAGCCGGAGGTGGTTTCGTAGGCGGTGATCGAAGTGAAATCGACCGCGCCGAAGTCATAACGCGCCTTCACCGAGCCGCCGTAGGTTTTGTAGGCCTGCGGGTTGTTGTCGGCTTCGTCGTAGGCGACCTTGTCGCGCGGCACGTCGGTCTGGTTCGAGCCCTTGGTCAGCGCGTTGCGCAGGAACAGGGTCGAGGTGCCTTCGTAGTCGCGGGCGTGGGCCGAGGCCAGGATCGAGAACTGGTCGCTCGGGGTCAGCAGCAGCTGCGCGCGCACGTTGCGGTCGTCGAAGCCGCCCATGGCGTTCTTCTTCGGGCTGACCGTGCCATCGGCGCTGGGGCCGGTGTAGGTGTTGTCGACGTAGTCGTCGCGGTGCTGGTACAGGGCCGACACGCGGAACGCCGCGACATCGTTGATCGGGCCGCCGAAGCCGCCGTCGATCGACACGCTGTTGTAGCTGGCGTAGCTGGCGCTGACGCGGCCGCTGTAATCTTCGCTCGGCTTGATGGTGTCGAACTTGACGATGCCGGCGGTGGTGTTGCGGCCGAACAGCGTGCCCTGCGGGCCGCGCAGCACTTCAACCTGGTCCACGTCATAGACCGGGTTGGACTTCAGCACCACGTGTTCCAGCACCACGTCGTCCTGGATGATCGACACCGGCTGCGAGGCACCCAGGTAGAAGTCGATGTTGCCCAGGCCGCGGATGTAGAAGCGCGGGAAAATTCGGCCGGTGGTGGTTTCCGCATACAGGCTCGGCACGCGGCCGGACAGCGCCAGCAGGGTGTCGTCGCCGCCGGCGGTGAAGTCGCGCATGCGCTCGCCCTGCACCACGCCCACCGACACCGGCACTTCCTGCAGGTTCTGTTCGCGGTGCTCGGCGGTCACGGTGATCGTGTCCAGCGCGGTCGCGCTCGGCGCGTGGTCCTGCGCAGCGGCGCCGAAGCTGGCGGCCAGGGCCAGGCCCGCACAGGCCAGGGCCAGCGGATGGCGACGGAAGGAAACAACGGACGACATGCCCGACGAACGGCGGGAATCGGTATGGGAAGGCATCGAGAGCTCTGAGGAGGCATCCGTGCGGCCTGCGCGAGCCGGGCGGTAGAAAAGGGAGACGCTGCGCAAGCGTTCATTATCGCCCGAATTGTTACGATTTCGTTGCGCACCCCGTCGCAGTCAGGTTGCCGCCCACTGCGGCAAAGTGGGAGGCGGCAGCCGATGCCACCGCCTCCCCGGGCCCTGCTCCCCTTACACGCCTGCGCCCACCGGCGGGCGATCCAGCACGAAGCGGCCGGCGGCATCCTGCAGCGCATGCGCCTGGCTGCTCATCGCCCGCGCCGAAGCCGACGCCTCCTCCACCAGTGCCGCGTTCTGCTGGGTCACGCCGTCCATCTGCACGATGCTCTGGTTGACCAGCTCGATGCCGGCGGCCTGTTCCTGGCAGGCATGGGCGATCTCGCCCACCAGACCACCGAGTTCGGTCACCGACACCACCACGTCCTGGATGGTCCGCCCGGCATCACCGGCCAGCACGTTGCCTTCGGCCACCCGGGCGACCGAATCCTCGATCAGCCCCTTGATCTCCGCGGCAGCCAGCGTGGAACGCTGCGCCAGCGCGCGGACCTCGCTGGCCACCACCGCGAAGCCACGGCCTTCCTCGCCCGCCCGCGCCGCTTCGACCGCGGCATTCAACGCCAGGATGTTGGTCTGGAACGCGATACCATCGATCACCGCGATGATCTCGGCGATGCGCCGCGAGGCGGCATCGATCAGGCCCATCGTGGCCTGCATCTCCGCCATCGCCGCGCCACCGCGCCCGGCAACCTGTGCCGCCTCGCTCGCCAGCCGGTCGGCGCGGCGCGCATGGTCGGCGTTCTGGCGCACGGCCGAGGTCATCTCCTCGATCGACGCCGCCGACTCTTCCAGGTTGGCTGCCTGCTGTTCGGTGCGCCGGGACAGATCGTCGTTGCCGGCGGCGATCTCCGCCGCCGCCAGGCTAACCGCGCCGGCCGCCTGCTGGATGCGGCCGACGATGCCGGTCAGCGCCCCAACGGTAGCATTGGCGTCCTCGCGCATGCGCGCGAACACACCTTGCGATTGCGCACCCTGCGACTGCCCGTCGATGCGGTGCCGCAGGTCACCCTCGGCGAGGTTGCGCAGCAGGTCCGAGAGCGCCATCAGGTTCTCATCGGCTGTGCCCATCACGCTGTTGAGGCCCTGCACCATCTGCCGGAAATCGTTGGCGAAGGCCTGCGCATCACCGCGCACGCTGAAATCGCCGGCGGCGGCGGCCGCGACCAGGCGCTTGATCTCGCCATTGATGCCCTGCAGCTTCGAACGCACGCCATTGAGCGCCCCGGTGATCGCCACCTGCTCGCCCGGCAGCACGTCCATCGTCTGCTGCAGGTCGCCCTCGGCGTACCGCTCGACCAGGGCGACCATGCGCTGCTGGGTCTGCAGGTGCGCAGCCACCAGCGCGTTGGTACCGGCCACCATGGTGCGGAACTCACCCTCGAAGGCCTGCTCGTCGATGCGATGGCTGACCACGCCGGCGGCATGGCGTTCGCCCATCGCCGCCTGCGCCTGCAGTATTTCCCGCAGCTTGGAACGCATCTGCTGCAGCGAGCCCAGCACGCGGCCAACTTCGTCATCGCGGCGCACCTCGATCTCGCGGTCCAGGCGACCGCTGGCGACATCACGCGCGACCTGCGCGGCCGCTGCCAGCGGACGACCCAGCAGCTGGCGCACCACCAGCACGATCAGGGTCACCACCGTTGCCAGCGCCAGCGCCGAGATCAGCGCGATGCGCAGCATCAGGCCGTTCAGCACCTCGTCCAGCACCGACTGCGGTTCAAGGCCCAGCACCAGCCACTGCCAGGCGCCGTAGCGCTGCGCCGAGACAAACCAGGCCTGCTCGGTGCCGCCAGCGGCCGGGCGCAGGTGCAGGCGCGCCTGCGTGCTGCTGCCGTCCAGCAGCGCCTGCAGCGCGGGCAGATCCTGCGCGGCCACCCGTTCCTGCAGTACGCCACCCTCGCCCTCGGCGGCGGCCAGCACGCGGCCGCGCTCCTTGCCTGCGCGGGTGTCCACCACGATGAAGCGCCCTTCGCGGCCCAGCGTGGCCTCGCGCAGCCGCGTTTTCAGCGCGGCCAGGCCCTGCGAATAATCCTGGCCGACGAAGGCGATGCCGGCCACGCTGCCATCGGCGGCGAGGATCGGCATGTAATGGGTCATGTAGTCGGTGCCGAACAGATGCGCCGGGCCGGTATAGCCCTGCCCGGCGCGCACCCGTGCATAGGCCGGATTGGCGTGGTCGAGCACGGTGCCGAGCACGCGCTCGCCCTGCGCGTTGCGCAGCGAGGTGGCCACGCGCACGAAATCATCGCCATCGCGCACGAACACCGTGGCCACGCCACCGGTGGCGTCGGCGAAACGATCGACCTCGGTCGACGCCGGGCCGATGGACTGGCTGCCCAGCCGCAGGAGCGGCGTGCTGCGGCCGGCCACGTCGATGGGCGCAGCGCCATCGGCCTGTGCCTCGCCCTGCGGCAGCATCGCGCGGAAGGTGCCGGCGATGCGCTCGGTGCTCTCGCTCAGGCTGCGGTCGTACAGCTGCACCGAATCGCGCATCAGCACGGTGGCGGTATCCAGGCCGGCGCTCACGCGCTGCTGGTAGCTGTCGGCGGTATCGCGGTAGATCAGGATCGCCAGCGCGGCGAAAGCGACGGTGGTGATCGCGGCCATCAGCAGCGCCAACCGCGATGCGATGGTCAGCGAACGGGACGGGGGCGAGGCAGAAAAACGGGATGCAGCGGGGGTCATCATGGGGAAACAGATCCGTGGAAGGGAGCGCTTGAAAGCGTCCCCTGTTAACGGCACCGTTCTGGTCCTCTTTACGCCCTCCGCCTAGCCGGATCTGGCTATTGACGGCGCCAAGCCATTGATTCAGAAACCTTGTTCAGCTTCGCCACTGGCGTCGGTGGGCCCAGGGCCCAGGACAGTGCGCGCGCCCGCGACGCCATCGGCGCCCACGGTCGCCACGGCATGCAGCTGGTCCAGGCGGACCCGGCGCTCGCCGTCGGGCGCGTCCAGCAGCAGGAATTCCTCCTTCTCCGCAGTGCTGACGGTGGTCCGCGCACGCGCCACGAAGCGGCTGCCATCGCGCAGTTCGACCTGCAGCAGGGCGTGGTGCAGGCAGGCGATTTCCAGCACATCGTGCAGGTCGCACTCGATCGGGCGGTAGTCGGTCATGGGACGTCCCTCGGCGGTAAAGGTGCCCAGCCTGCCACGACTGCCGGGTCGCTGCTTGGCAAGCCCCGGAGGCAGCGCTACACTGGATGCGCCGTGGGGCCATAGCTCAGCTGGGAGAGCGCGTCGTTCGCAATGACGAGGTCAGGAGTTCGATCCTCCTTGGCTCCACCACTTTTCAGGAAAGCCCGTAGATCCCTGCGATCTGCGGGCTTTTTCTTTGGGCCGCCGTCGCAGTGGCGGTCCCCCCTCCCCACGCCCCTGCGCTAGGATCATCATCTGGACACCTACCAAGGATGCACGGATGCATGCAGTCACTGCCCTGCTGGCGCTGGTCGCGCTGGCCGTTCCCGCCGCCCCTGCACTTGCCGACGATGCCGCGCCGGAAGACAGTGCACAGTGGGGCCTGCGCAAGGAAAGCCCGATCGAGGTATGCCAGCCCGCTGGCCAGCAGGCCTATCTCGAACAGCTGGTCTGCAGCGACCAGACACGCCCGCGTTTCGAGCGTGGCGGCAACGTCGGCAGCCGCAATCCACCGTCCAGCGACCGTGCCGTCCGCGAACGTCAGTTCGAGGCGATGATGACCTTCGCGCCGCTGGCCGAAGGCACGCCCGACTACCACGTCATCGACCGTTACGACGTGCACTGCGGCGAGACCACCACCGCGGTGTACATGGACATGTACCACTGCCCGGCCGTACCTGTGCCGCGCGCGCCTGCCGGGTTCACGCTGCAGGACTGAACGCCCGGGCAGCCGCAGCCGTCGCCGCCCTCAACCCGGCTCCTGGCTCCCATCCTTGCGCTGCGGCCGCCGCGAATGCGCGTCATGCACCTGCTGGTCCTGCTGGCCAGGACGCTGCTTCGCCACTTCGTCCTGACGGCGGTCCTGGCGGCTTTCCTCGGCACCTTCGCGGGCCTGCTGCTGGTTGGGATTCTGCTTGTCGTTCATGGGGGGCGCTCCAGTCGGCAACAGGCCGACCCGGTCAATGCACGCTAGACGCGCGCCGGTGATGCGATGGTCAGGCCGCCGCGAGCGCCGCGTGCAGGGCGCCTGCGGATCAGGCCTGTACGCACTCGCGCACCGCAAACGGATGTCCGCAGGCACTGCATTGGGAATGACCGAAGGCCAGTTCCAGCAGCTGCTCGGCGCGGATATCGCCATCGCCGCGCACCTGCTGCATCAGCCACTGCTCGGCCACGCCAACCGGTTCACCGGGCAGCAGCGCAGACGTCGCCGACGGGGCACCGGACACCGGGTCCTCATGGCAGACATACGGCGCTTCAATATCCAGCGTGCAGTACAGATCGGCCGAACAGGCCACGCACTCACCTACGATCTCGCCCTCGGCAAGCCGGTCCAGGTGCTGTGACCAGGCTTTTTCACCGCTCAGCCCCAGCCAGGCCTGGCGCAGCCAGCCACGCTCGCCATGCCCATCCCCGGACAGCGGCACCGCCTCCCGGCCACTGCCCCGCAGGCGCTTCTGCACCTTGCTGCGCAGCGCCTGGATGACATCGCCATGCGGCACCAGCCCGGGATCGCCCACGTCCGAGCCGGCAACGATGGCGCCAGCCAGCAACAGCGCATCATCGCCGTCGCTGCGCCCGGTCTGCCGTGCGATCGAGAGCAGCACCGGCAGCGCGGCGTGGCTGGCCGTGTAGACCGTGCCCTGGTGGCACAGATGCGACCAGATGTCGTTCCAGTCCTGCTGGTGCTGCGGGTCCATCAGCTCGGCCAGCAGTGCACCCGCTTCAGAGGCGTCGCCATAGGCACACTGCAGCGCGCCCCAATCGATGGCATGAACGTCGGCGGTCCTTGGCATGTCCTTCCCTGGTCGATGCGGTAGGCGCCCAGCATGACCCATCAACGGGCCGATTGGACAGCGCGCTTGTGGCTGCAACCGACGCGCGGCCACAATCGGCACATCCACCGACGCACAAGGAAGCGCCATGAATCGCCCCACCCTGCTGGCCTCACTGCTGGTCCCGTTGCTGCTGACGACCGGCTGCGCCCACCGCCTGGCCGCCGCGCCGCCGGTGCCCGGCTACATCGGCAACTACGAAGCCGTGCGTGCCGCGCAGGACGATCCAGCGCGCGGCATTTCCGGCACCTTCGCCATGTCCGTGCAGGCCGTCGGCGGCGACGGTGGCCGCATCTACCTCAACAGCGAACGCGACTACCGGCATCCACTGAACATCACCCTCAGCATGGATGCCGCGCTGCGCCCCGCACTGGAAGAAGCGCTGGGCCTGAAACTGGACTACCTGCAGAATCGCCGCCTGCTGGTGGGCGGTACCGCGCGCCGGGTCCGCATCGACTTCATCAGTGCCAGCGGCCAGCCCAGCGGCAAGTACTACTACCAGACGCAGATCAGCGTCAGCGATCCACGCCAGGTGCGTTTCGCCCCGTGAGTGCGCCCGGCAGCGCACCACGGGCGCTTCATTTCGATGCCGCCGACGGCAGCATCGGCCTGGGTGAGCTGCCGCTGAGGATCGGGCCAACGCTCACGCTGGCGCAGGCCCGCGCGGGTTTTGCCGCGTTGCTGCAGGACAGCCGCGACCTCGGCAACGGCTACCAGTGGCTGCACCTGCGCAGTCTGCAGCTGCAGGGCGTGCCGGCGGCAGTCGCCCTGTGCTTCCACGGGCAGGCGCTGTCGATGCTGTCCATCGGCGTGCAGCTGCCCGGCGCGCCGATGGAAGACGGCTGGCCCACCCAGGCCGCCATCGATGCCGAAGTCGCGTTCATGCGCCGCGCTCTGGCCAAAGCGCTCGGACGCCCACTCAACGCCGGCCGCGCCCGTTTCGAGTGGGGCGAGGCCTGGGCGGTGTTCGACCCGAAGGGCTTCATGGCCAGCAGTGGGTTGTCCTACCGCTAGCGCACCGCCCTGCCCGGCCGAATCGCCTTGGCAGGTTCAATCAAGCTTCACCACCAGCTTGCCGAAGTTGCGCCCCTGCAGCAGGCCGAAGAATGCTTCCGGGGCACGCTGCAACCCTTCCACCACGTCCTCGCGGTACTGGATGTGCCCTTCCCGCAGCCACTGCGCCATCTCGCGCTCGAACTCCGGCCACAGGTGCTTGAAGTCATGCACGATGAAGCCGCGCACGGTCAGCCGCTGGCGCAGGATCTGGCTGAACAGTGCTGGCAACCGGTCCGGACCCGGTTGCTCGACACCGCGCGCGTTGTAGGTGGCGATGGTGCCGCACACCGGAATGCGCGCGAAATCGTTGAGCAGAGGCAGCACCGCGTCCAATACATGGCCGCCGACGTTCTCGAAGTAGACGTCGATGCCATCCGGCACTGCGTCGCGCAGCTGCGCGGCGAAGTCCGGCGCGCGATGGTCCAATGCCACGTCCACACCCAGCGTGTGCAGGTAAGCCTGCTTGGCTGCGCCCCCAGCAATCGCCACCACGCGCGCGCCCTGCAGGCGCGCCAGCTGGGCAACGGTGGCGCCGACCGGCCCGCTCGCCGCCGCCACCACCAGCGTCTCGCCCGGCTTCAAGCGGGCAATTTCATGCAGACTGGAATACGCGGTGAAGCCAGGCATGCCGAACACGCCCAACGCCGTGCTCAGCGGCAACCCGGCCACGTCGAGGCGGCGCCCCAGCGCGGCGCCCGGCAGCACCGCATGGGTCTGCCAGCCACCCGGTGCCAGCACATGGTCACCCACGGCAACATCGGCCACGGTGGACTGCAGCACCTCAGACACGGTCTGCCCTTCCATCACCGCGCCCAGCGCTACCGGCGCAGCATAGGACGGGCCATCGTCCATGCGTCCGCGCATGTACGGGTCCAGCGACAGGTAGCGGTTGCGCAGCAGCACCTCGCCTGGCTGCAGTGCCGGCAGCGGGGCCTGTTCCAGGCGGAAATTGGCGTCGGTCGGCGCCCCCTGCGGGCGTGAGGCCAAGACGATGCGCGTGGTGTTGATCGGGGTATCGGACATGGCAAGGGTCTCTGCTGCGTGCAGCATCGAAAAGGGAAAGCCGACGGTACGCCTCCGCCCCGGCCTTGGGCGGCGACGGAAACAGCGTTCCACCGGCCGCCGCACACGCAGCCCGACACAGCCCCTGCCGCTGCGACTTTGCCGATATCGGCGCACCGCTGATTTCCGTCACGGAGCACGCTCGCGGGGCATGCCCCCGCGCTACCTGCATCGCCCGCCAACCAGCCGCGCGCATTCCGCCGCGCACGCAGGATCAAGCACTTGCGCGCGCGCAGACGGCAATGTGAAGGTTTTTTGCCAAAACGCTTGCCGAATGCGGTCTACCTCCGTAACATGCGCGTCCTCGGCAGCGACCTCGCTGCAACGAAACAAGTGGCCGAGTAGCTCAGTTGGTAGAGCAGGGGATTGAAAATCCCCGTGTCGGCGGTTCGATTCCGTCCTCGGCCACCACTTTCGAAGGCCTGCAGAAATGCAGGTCTTTTTTTTCCGGCCACTGCGTCCGCGCGGTTGGCCTGCCAAACTGGCCGAGTAGCTCAGTTGGTAGAGCAGGGGATTGAAAATCCCCGTGTCGGCGGTTCGATTCCGTCCTCGGCCACCAGTTTGAAGACCTGCAGAAATGCAGGTCTTTTTTTTGCCCCTTCGCCGCCCACGCATCTGTAGTACGGTCATTGGCTGACCGCATGGAGCGACGATGACATGGACGACAGCCCCGCCCTGCCCCGACTGCAGCGATCGCTGCGACGCCTTCAATGGCTGGTCGCCGGCCTTGCCCTGCTGGTGGCTACCCTGGCAGCGACGACCCTCTGGCTGCTTCTGCAGCGCCAGGCCCCGCTGCACATCGATGAGCTGACCACGCGCAGGCTGCAGGTGCTGGACGATCGTGGAATCGTGCGTGTGGAGATCAGCCAGGCCGCCATGAATGACGGCAGGCGCAGCCGGTCCGCCGGGCTGCTCATCTTTGATCACACCGGCGCCGAGCGCGGCGGTTTTACCACCTACGACGATGGCGGCGTTGGCATTGCCCTGGATGCGCCGGTGGGTCGGGGCGAGGCCCCGCTTCGCGACCGCATCGGCCTGACGGTCGACGCCGACGGCTCGTCACAGGTTCTATTGACCGACAACCAGACCCGAGGCGTGACGCGCCTGCGCGCGAATGGCGAAGGCGGCGGGGGCGTGGATCTGTTCCAGTGGGACATGGACGAAGGCATCCTGCATACCCGCACCCTGACCCACGACGGCGAGGAATCCAGCCAGGCGCCGTTCGGCCAGTAGCCTCGGATCGCCCGCCGGGGGTATTCACACCCCACCACCGCCACTCGCCTACGCTCGAAGCTCTCGCCCGGAGCCTGCCCATGCCGATGCGCCTGCGCCCTGCCCTGCTGACCTGCCTGCTGCTGGCCGCCGCGCCGGCCTTCGCTGCCGAACCCGTGCGCGCCGTCGAGGCCCTGGACATCGACCGCTATGCCGGCCAGTGGCACGAAATCGCGCACCTGCCGGTGTCGTTCCAGAAGCAGTGCGTGGGCGAGATCACCGCGAACTACGGGCTGCGCCGCGATGGCCGCATCAGCGTCACCAATGCCTGCCGCAACCGCGAGGGCGAACGGGTGGTGGCCGATGGCGTGGCACGCCCGGTGGAAGGCCAGCCCGGCCAGCTGCAGGTGCGCTTCGCCCCGGACTGGCTGAGCTGGGTGCCGCTGGTCTGGGCCGACTACTGGGTCATCGCGCTGGACCCGGAGTACCAGTGGGCGGTCGTCGGTGAGCCCGACCGCAGGTATCTGTGGATCCTCTCGCGCCTGCCGGAGATGGACCGCACGCTGTTCGAGCAGCTCAAGGCCAAGGCCGAAGCGATGGGCTACGACCTGGCGCCGCTGAAGATGATGGCCCCGCTGCGCGATCCCGCGCCCACGTCGACCGACTGAACCCGGACCCTCCCGCCACCCACAGAGCACCCTTGCGGGCGCTTCGCGCGCGGCTGCGCGTCGCGCCCCTAACGTTGATGTTCACGCGCTACCCTCTGCGACGGGTCGCCGCGGGCGATCCATTCCACCATACGCCGTAGTATGCTTATCCCACGCACCCCCTATAAAGGACCTGCGCCCATGTTCCACCGTTTCCGTTTCGCCTTGATCGTCCTGTGCACCCTGGCCCTGGCTGCTTGCAGCGATGGCATCGTCAAGCGTGTTTCGGAACCGGCGGCCAGCCTGCAGCAGCTCACCGTGGGCGCCGACGGCAACTGGACCGTGGCCCTGCGCCTGCAGAACTACAGCTCAATGCCGATGACCTTCGACGACGTCTCGCTGACCCTGACCGTCGGCGACACCGAAGCGGGCACCCTGCAGGCCAAGCCGGCCATCTCCATCGGCGGCACCTCGGCCGACGTCATCAACCTCAACCTGGTGCCCAGCTCCGGCGCGCGCCTGGTCGTGGCCGACGCCCTGGCCGGCAACCGCACCCTGGCCTATGGCCTGAAGGGCACGGTGGCCGCCACCCCGCAGGAAAAGAAGCAGCGCAGCTTCGACATCAGCGGCCGCAGCACCCTCAACCAGGCCCCGGGCCTGCCCGGCGTGCTGCGCTGAGATTCCCCTTTCGCCGCGGCATCACCTGCCGCGCCCTTTTGTCCTGATCGAGACGTCACCGATGAGCAGCTACACCGCCCCGCTTTCCGACCTCCGTTTCGCCCTGCACGACGTGCTCAAGGTCGAACCGCTGTTCGCCCGCCTGGGTTTCACCGACGCCACCGCCGACGTGGTCGATGCCGTGCTGGAAGAAGCCGGCCGTTTCAGCGCCAGCGTGCTGGCACCGCTCAACAGCGTGGGCGACGAGATCGGCTGCGTGCTCGACCAGGCCACTGGTGAAGTGACCACCCCGCCCGGCTTCAAGCAGGCCTACGACCAGTTCGTCGATGGCGGCTGGACCGGCCTGACCGCCGCACCGGAACTGGGTGGCCAGGGCCTGCCGCACACCCTGGGCGTGCCGCTGAACGAAATGATCAATGCCGCCAACCTGGCCTGGGGCAACTTCCCGCTGCTCTCCCATGGCGCCATCGAAGCGCTGAAGCAGCACGGCGAGGCCTGGCAGCACGACGCCTTCCTAAAGCCGCTGATCGAGGGCCGCTGGACCGGCACCATGTGCCTGACCGAACCGCATTGCGGCACCGACCTAGGCCTGCTGAAGACCAAGGCCGAACCGAATGCCGATGGCAGCTACGCGATCACCGGCACCAAGATCTTCATCACCGCCGGCGAGCACGACCTGACTGAGAACATCGTGCACCTCGTGCTGGCCAAGCTGCCCGACGCCCCTCCGGGCGCCAAGGGCATCTCGCTGTTCGTCACCCCCAAGTTCAAGGTCGACCGCGACGGCAACGTCGGCGAGCGCAATGCACTGCGCTGCGGCTCGATCGAGCACAAGATGGGCATCAAGGGTTCGGTCACCTGCGTGATGAACTTCGATGGTGCGCAGGGTTACCTGGTCGGCCAGCCGCACAAGGGCCTGCAGGCG
>DOKO01000389.1:0-154 GCA_003510825.1 Stenotrophomonas sp. | reverse complement strand
GCAGGGCATCGGCCTGTCCGAGCGCGCCTACCAGAACGCACTGAAGTACAGCCGTGAGCGCCTGCAGTCGCGCGCGCTCAGCGGCGCCAAGTTCCCGGAGAAGGCCGCCGACCCGATCCTGGTGCACCCGGACGTGCGGCGCATGCTGCTGACC
>DOKO01000020.1:11264-11609 GCA_003510825.1 Stenotrophomonas sp. | reverse complement strand
TGAGTTGCATGGAGTGTGGCCGCGAAGTCAGTGACAAGGCCGCCAGTTGCGTCGGCTGCGGCGCCCCGGTCGGCGCCACCCGCCCGACCCCGCCGCCGCTGCATGCGGCCCCCGTGTACGCGCCCCCTTACGCCCAACCGCAACCGGTCGCGCGTGCCCGCGTCGCCTACGTCCTGCTGGGCCTGTTCCTCGGCGGGCTGGGCATCCACAACTTCTACGCCGGCTACCACGGCCGTGCCGTCGCGCAGCTGGTGATCACGCTGCTGCTGGGCTGGCTGTTCATCGGCCTGCTCATCACCGGCCTGTGGGCGCTGATCGAGATCATCACCGTCGATACCGACGCCG
>DOKO01000020.1:10720-11073 GCA_003510825.1 Stenotrophomonas sp. | reverse complement strand
TCACCGTCGATACCGACGCCGCCGGCGTGCGCATGGTCTGAGTTCCGCGCTGCGGCCCGTGCAATCGGCTGCAGGCTGGCCCACACTCGATCCCTGCCCGACCACGGCCCCCCCGAACGTCAGAAGGACCTGCCATGAAACGCCAGATCACCGCCCTGCTCCTCGTCCTGGCCACCAGCACCGCCCTCGCCGCGGCGCCGTCGGACAAGGGCACCGCTGCCCTGGAAGCGCTGCTTTCCTGCAAGACCGGCTCGGACTTCACCCAGGCCCAGGCTGAGAAAGCGCTGCAGTCTGCCGGCCTGACGCACTTGCGGGGCGGCGTGTTCGAGGTCCAGGGCGGCAAGGTCGCCCTG
>DOKO01000020.1:0-10542 GCA_003510825.1 Stenotrophomonas sp. | reverse complement strand
GGCGGCAAGGTCGCCCTGTTCGGCGGCACCGTGGACAGCGCCAGCGTCGATATCGCCCCCGGCGGCAGCAAGAGCCTGCATGTCTATCTGAAGGACGTGGCCGCCGAGCAGGTGGGCCGCCAGCTGTCGGTCACCACGGTCAATGAGGACGCGGAGACCGAAGCGCCCTCGTACATCCGCAAGGTGGACGCAAAGCACACCCTGCATGTCGGCGCCGCCGATGATTACGAGGGTTACTCGGCGTCGGTGACCTGCCAGATCGCCGGCTGAGCGCAGGCGCCCTGCCCTACAGCCAGCGCCGCACGTCGCGCCGGAAGGCGGCATAGTCGGCGCCGAACCGGGCAGACAGTACCCGCTCCTCCGGCAGGATCTGGAAGCGGGTGATCCAGCCGACAAACAGCGGCACCACCAGCAGGGCTGCGGCACTGCCCAGCCACAGCATTCCGCCCAGCAGCACCAGCGCCTGCCCCAGGTACATCGGGTTGCGCGTGTGGCGGTAGATGCCGCCGGTCACCAGCGACGTGGCGGCGGCCGGGCGCAGCGGATTGACCGTCGTCCGTGCGCGGCGGAAAGCCAGCTTCGGTAGCAGGTTCAGGGCCAGGCCCAGCAGCACCACCAGCAGCGCCATCCAGCCCGGCACCGGCAGAGCGGGCCACGGCCAGGCGCCGGCCAGCGCATAGCCCAGCACCCCGCACAGCAGCATCACCAGCGGCGGCGGAATCCGCGTTTCCAGCAGGTGCATCGTCATTCCCTGAAAAGCACTGACGGCGATGGTGTCACAGTCCATCCAGCGCGCGTTTAGCCACGTGCTTCCGCGTTGACACCCCGGCGGCTAGAGTGGCGCCACCGCGCTGGAGGATCGCATGGCAACCACGGGCTTCGGCGTCATCCGCCACACGACCCTCATCATCACCGCGCTGCTCCTGCTGAGCGGCTGCGCCACGCTGCGCCAATTCGGTCCCTCGGTACAGGTGGCCTCGGTCACCCCGGGCCAGTACATCGCGCTCAAGCGCGGCGACATCCTCACCAGCGGCAGGCTGAGCGCGGCGACCACCGAAACGCTGCGGGTCGCCGGCCTGGACGAAACCGCCTGCGCCAAGCCCGGCCCGTCCTGCATCGAGGCGATGGAAGCGAGCATCGTGGTGCGCGAGGAGGACAAGCGCTCGGCGCTGGCAGAACTGTGGCTGCAGCAGGCGATGGCCCTGCCGGTACCCAAGGCCAAGCGCGAAACCACGCCGGCGATGCGGGTGGCCGACGCCGGCTTCCAGCCGCGACTGGATGCGTGGATGCACGTCGCGCGGCAGGCCTATGCGTATCTGTTCTTCACCGAGCGCACCGCCAACCAGCGCGGCTTTGAAGACCGCCAGACCCAGGTGCGCGACTACTACAACCTTGCCGTGCAGGAAGCCGCGGTGATGCTGTTCGATGCGTATTCCAGCCACCAGGCGGGCAACGACAGGAGCCGCCTGCGGCTGGGCCGCTGGACCTTCGTGCTGGCGCCGCCCGATGAAGGTGCAACGCAGGACACGCGCGAGCCGATCGAACTGGTGGCTGCCGCCTCGATGTCCTTCACCGGCACCCTGCGCAGCGTGCACCGCCGCGATGGCTTCGGCGCCGAGCTGGTGGCGGTGATGGCCGACCCTGCGACGATCGGCCTGGCCGCTGCCGCCAACGCCGACCAACCCGGTACGCAGGCCGCGCCACCCGAGCGCAGCTGGAGCGAGATGCCCTCGCCCTCGATGACGGTGCTGCTGCGTTTTTCCGGCGCCAACCTGTGGGAGATGCTGCACGACGACGAGCCGGAGCTGGAGATCCATGATCCGTACCAGATCGCGCAGGTGCAGCTGCATGGCGAGCAGGTGCCGCTGGCGGCCAACTTCACCGCCGGCTACGCGCTGTGGCTGGCCCGCTCCAACTTCAGCCGGCAGTCGCTGCGCTCGTTGTTTGGTGGCAAGGGCGGCATCGACCGGCCGCATCTGTTCATGATGCAGCCCTACGATCCGGACCGCCGCGTGCTGCTGATGATCCATGGCCTGGCCAGCAGCCCCGAGGCCTGGGTGAACGTGGCCAACGAGCTGATGCGCGACGATGAGATCCGGCGCGATTTCCAGGTCTGGCAGTTCTACTACCCGACCAACATGCCGATCGCCCTCAGCCACGATGCGATCCGGCACACGCTTGAGGACGTGATGCAGCACTACGATCCCAGCGGCAAGGCGGTGGCCTCGCATGACATGGTCGTGGTCGGGCACAGCATGGGCGGGGTGATCTCGCGGCTGATGGTGTCCTCGTCCGGCGACCATCTGGTGGACACGCTGCTGGCGACCACGCAGCTGAGCCCGGCACAGCGCGAACTGCTGCGCACCAAGGGCCCGCCGCTGCTGACCTTCCAGCCCGAACCGGAAATCTCGCGGGTGGTGTTCATCGCCACCCCGCACCGCGGTACCGATGTGGCCGGTACCCGCCTGGGCCGCTGGATCGGCCGCCTGGTACGGCTGCCGCTGACCGTGCTGGAAGACGTGGCCAGCGCCGCCAACGATGGCCACGTCGACCGTGACGATGGCAAGCACGGCTACCAGATGAACAGCATCCAGAACCTGGACAAGGACGATCCGTTCGTGAAGGCGGTGGCCGACCTGCCGATGTCACCGCGCGTGCGTTACCACTCGATCATCGCGCGCGCCAGCGCCGACGGCCCGCTGGAAAAGACCAACGACGGGCTGGTGCCGTACTGGAGCTCGCACCTGCCCAACGCGGTGTCGGAAAAGGTGATCGTGTCCGGACACAGCGTGCAGGAAGCCACGCCGGCGATCGTCGAACTGCGGCGCATCCTGCATGAGGACATGCAGGCGCATGATGGACCATCGAAGTAGCAGCCTGCTCACGACACTCGGGTCTGGCCCTCTGCCTCAGCCAGACCCAGCCAGCCCGGCTTGAACGACACCTGCCCCTGGAAACGCGCGCCGGGATGTTCGACCAGCAGGCGCGGCCGCTGCACCCAACCCGCACCGGCGGCAATCAGCTCGGCAATCACCTGCTGCAGCACAAGCGCCCCGGATGCGCTGAAAAGACGTGCACCACCGGGATCGCGCAGGCCGAGATGGCTTGCCTGCCGGTAACCAAAGGCAACGACTTCGATGTTGAAGTCGTTGCCGTTGCCCAGGAAAACACGTTGCAGTCCGCCAAACAGCTCCTCACCGTTGCAGTCCACGGCGAAACTGTCGTGGCCGATCTGCTCGGCACCGCGGACCAGCCCATTGAACCGCGCGCGGCCGCTGGGCAGGTCCTGCCAGTCGAAGGGCGCGGACAGCGCGTCGTCAGCATTCATCCTGGCCGTACTCCAGCAGAACAATGATGGCCGACGTTAGCACCCTGTCGGTGTGGACCGTCAGAAATCCAGGCTGTAACCCAGCGTCACCGTCCGCCCACGCCCGGCGAAGTACCGCGCCGGTTCGATCAGCGCGCTCTGCGAGTAGTAGGTGATGTACTGGCGGTCGAACAGGTTGGCGATGCCCAGGTTCACCTTGCCCTTGGCAAGCCTGTAGTCCACGCCCAGATCGAACAGCGCATAGCCGCTGAATTCCTTGGCGGCCTCGTCGAAGTTGCGGCTGAAGGCGTACTGCCCCTGCACGAAGGTGGACAGCTCCGGCGTCCACTGCGCCGACCAGGTGGCGATGACGCGGTTCGGTGCGATGTTCAGGCCGTCCAGGCGCGCGTCGAGACGGCCATCGGCATTGCTGTCGTAACGACCGCGCGTCCAGGCGTAGGACAGGCCCAGGCGGTGCGCATCATTCAGACGATAACGCACGCTTGCATCCAGGCCTTCGATGGCGGTCTTTTCGCGGGCGAGCTGGAACGCGCCGTCGACTGCGATGACGCGCGTGCCGTACTCGGAGCGCGACTGGAACGCACTGGCCTCGGCTTCCCACGACGGTGAGCGGTAGCGCACGCCGATCTCGCTGTTGCGGGTCAGCAGCGGCTGCAGCGAACGCAGCGATTCCACGTTGGTGCCCGGCGTGTTGATCGAGCGCAGCACGCGGCCGACGTCGGGCATGCCGAACCCTTCGGAATAGCTGGCGAAGGTGTTGAAGCGCTCGGTCGGCGCGTACACCAGGCCGATGTTGCGCAGGTTCTGCTGGAACTTCAGCTTGCCGCCCTGCACCGCCACGCGGTTGTAGCGGTACAGCGTGGTGTAGCTGTCGATGCGCAGGTCGGCCTCTTCGCGGCGCCAGCCGCCCTGCACGGTCAGCTGCGGCAGCAGTTTGTAGTCGGCCTGCACGAAGCCGGCCACGCTGCTGTAGCGCGAATCGGGCACGTAGGTGCGGCCGGTGCCGTACAGATCCTGCTTGCCACTGTCGCGCAGCGTGTCCACGCCGGCAGTGATCTTCAGGTCGCCGCCGAGCAGGTCATCGCGGCCCAGGCTGGTCTTGGAGCCCCACTTCGAGGCGGTCGAACGCGACTGGTCGTAGAGCCTGCCGACCGGTGCGATCAGCGGGTCCTGGAAGGTGGACGAGTTGTCGGCGCCGAACAGGCCTTCGAATTCCTGGTTGAACACCATCGCCTTCAGCTCCATGCCCGCCAGGTCGTGGTGGGTGTAGCTGAGGCCGGTGGTCCAGGCATCGTTCCAGGCCGGCGTGCCCGGCGGCGTGCCACGCACCGACGTGGTGGGAAGGCCCAGGTCCCGGTTGCCGGCCACCGGCACGTACTCGGCCTTGGATTTGATGCGGTAGCGGTTGCTGCTGAACTGCAGTTCCTGGTTGTCGTCGATCCAGTAGCCCAGCTTGGCGTGCAGGTCGTAGGCACGGGTGGACATCAGGTCGCCCTGGGTGACGTCCACGCCAATCGGCGTGCCCTCGCCGTCCACCCAAAGGCCCTGGTCTTCATAACCGGCGCCGAGCAGGTAATCCCACTTGCCCTTGCTGCCGCTGATGCGGTAATCGGCGCGGTAGCCGGTGGTTTCACCGCGCACCTCGGACGTCGGCAGCGTGGTCTGCACGCCCACGTGCTGGTTGACCGCACCCGGTTCCGGTCGCCGGGTTATGAGGTTGATGGTGCCGCCGGTGGCGCCCAGGCCGTTCATGGCGTTGGCGCCCTGGATGACCTCGATGCGCTCGACCAGCGCGTAATCGATCGTATGCGCTTCGCGCCCGGTGGGTCGCAGCGGGTTCGACTGCGGAATGCCATCGACCAGGATCAGCGGCGTGCGCCCGCGCAGGGTCTCGCCACTGCCGTTCATCTTGCCGCGGCTGGGCGTGTACGACGGCAGCAGGCTGGACAGCACATCGGACGAATTGCTGCTGAGGCGCAGCTGCTGCTCGATCTGTTCCTTGCCGATGATCACCACCGTCTGCGGCGCGGTGGCGGCGTCCTGGCCGGTACGCGAGGCGGTCACGATGACCTTGTCCAGCGTCTGTGCCTGGGGCGGGGCCTGCTCGGCGTGGGCGTGGGCACAGACCAGCAACGAAATGGCGACCGTCAGCCGCGAATATCTCAGCACGTGAACTCCTCTTGGGGGGAGGGCGTGGCGATATGGCTGGCCCGGAACAGGGGCGTATCTTTCCCGACGTGTCGAAATGCGTCAAATCCATGGTGCTCTGCGACTACCCATCCAGCGGGCGCCGTGCTACATCGCAGAGGCGCATGTGCGCGATTGCAGAAAGCAAGGATGACGCTTATGAAACTGCAACTGGCTTCGCTGGCCGCACTGATGTTGGCCGCAGCAGCCCTTTCCCCGGCAGGGGTTTCCGCCGCTGGCCTGCCGGGAACGTCGACCACCCAGTGCGTACCGGTCAGGATCGACAACAGAACGGTGCATCAGCACTGCACGGTCACCCACACGTGGCCCGATGGCTCGATCACGACTTCGGAGTATTGGATCGACCAGAACGGCACCTGGTACATCCCGGCCAACTGACCACTGAGCAGTCCGCCGGGCGGTTCCGGCCGCCCGGCCTCGATCCAGCCGCCCATCCCGGCACACCTCCTCCTCCCGTTCCATGGCATGCTCCGTGAAACCGTTTTCATGGAATGGAGGGATTCCACGATGTTGTCGCGTCTTCGCCGGCCCGCACTGTGCGCGCTGCTGGCTCTTGCTCTGCCTGCCGCTGCCTGGGCAGCCCAACCGCCCGCCCCGCTGAAGGTGATGTCCTTCAACGTACGCACTCCGGCCGATACCGAACCCGGCAAGCGGTGGGACGACCGTCGCGATGTGATGGTCAAGGTCATCCTCGATGCGCACCCGGCCGTGGTCGGCACCCAGGAACTGGTACAGGAACAGGCCACCTACCTGGCCGCCCACCTGCCCGGCTACCGCTGGTTCGGCGAAGGCCGCCGCGGTGGCGACGGCGACGAGCACATGGGCGTGTTCTACGACACCAAGGTTCTGGCCATCGAGGAGTCGGGCAACTTCTGGCTGTCTGATACGCCGGACGTGCCGGGCAGCATCACCTGGGGCAACCTGTACCCGCGCATGGTCACCTGGGCACTGTTCCGCCGCCTGGACGATGGCCGTCGCTTCTACTTCATGGACACCCACCTGCCCTATCGCGACGAGGACGAGCCGCGCCGGATCAAGGGTGCCGAGCTGATCGCCAAGCGCCTGCAGACGCTTCCCGCCGACTTGCCAGTGGTGCTGACCGGTGATTTCAACACCGAGCCGGGCAGCGAGACCTACAAGGCGTTCACCCGCGTGCTGCAGGACACCCGCACCCAGGTGAAGGCGCCGAAGGGCCCGCGCGAAACCTTCCACGATTTCACCGGCAAGGCCACCATGCAGCTGGACTGGGTGCTGGTGCGTGGCTTCCATGCACGCAGCTTCACCACCGACGACCGTCGCATCGGCGGCGTGCTGCCCTCGGACCACTTCCCGCTGGTGGTCGAACTGGACTGGCCGAAGCCCTGAGCACGTGCGGCCATCGCTACGGCGGTGGTCGCCTTCCCAGCAGGCGATACAGCGCCTGATGCTGGTCGCGCGCCTGGCAGATGCGCGCGGCGATGGCCAGGAACAGGCCGATGCCGACGAGGCCGGGCGCCAGCAGCGAATCCGGCAGGCGCAGGAAGCCGATGGCCACTGCCAACGCGGCCAGCACCAGCAGCGCCACCACCACTACGGACAGGCCTGCGCCAGGCAGGCCGGGATCGCCGAACAGCACCCGCTGCGTCGATTGCTTGTCGTCACTCATTGCCGCCGCTCCTTGGAACCAGCCCTATTAGTTACTACGGCGGGCCAGCGTTCCGGCAGAGTCAGAAGCGTCATGGCTTCAGCAGGGCCACACACAACAAAGGGACGGATGCCTGCGCATCCGTCCCTTCGTGGGTACTGCCACCTTGCGGTTACTGCACCTGCGCCACGCTCGGCGCCTGCGGCGACTGCCCCCAGCCGCCCAGTGCCTTGTAGACACCGACCACACTGACGTTGACCTCGGCCTCGGCCGCGGCCAATGCATCGTCAGCGGCCAGCTGCGTGCGCTGCGCATCCAGCAGGGTCAGGAAGTCCTCCGAACCCTCGCGGAAGCGGATCTGCGCCAGCGATTCGGCACGCCGCGCCGCCTGCGCCTGCTCGACCACGATGGCCAGCCGCGCCTGCTGCTTGGAGTAGCGGGTCAGCGCGTTCTCGGTGTCTTCCAGCGCCAGCAGCACGGCCTGCTCGTACTGCGCGGCCACGCCTTCGGCCTCGGCCTTGCTGGCACGCAGGCGTGCACGCACGGTGCCGAAGTCGAACGCCGCCCAGCTCAGCGACGGGGTCAGCGACCAGGCCTTGTTGTTGCCGTTGACCAGGCCACTGGCATCGCCGCCGAGGAAGCCGACGAAACCGGACAGCGACAGCCGCGGGAACAGGTCGGCCGTGGCCACGCCGACACGCGCGGTGGCGGCGGCGAGTCGACGCTCGGCCACGCGCACATCGGCACGCTGGCGCAGCAGTTCGCGGGTGTCACCCAGCGGCAGCGCCTTGGCAAACGCCGGCACGTCCTGCGGCGCCAGCATCGCGGTCAGCACTTCCGGGCGCTGGCCCAGCAGCACCGCCAGGCGGTTGCGCGACTGTGCCTCGGACACTTCCAGCAGCGGGATGTCGGCCTCGATCGCCTTCAGGCGGGCGCGGCTGCTCTGCACATCCAGTTCACTGCCGGCACCCAGTTCCCAGCGCGCCTCGGTCAGCTTCTGCGTATCGCGCAGGTTTTCCAGCGTGTGCTGGGCCACCGCGATGCGCTTCTGCGTGCCACGCAGCTCGAAGTAGTTGCGTGCCACTTCGGCGGCGACCAGCACCTGCGCATCGGCCAGGTTGGCCTGCTCGGCACCCAGGTCGGCGCGTGCGGCTTCTGCAGCGCGGCGCTTGCGGCCGAACAGATCCAGCTCCCAGCCCGCATCGAAGCCGAGCTGGTAGCTTTCACTGAACACCCGCTGCCCACCCAGCTGCGGATCGGGTTGCTTGCGGCGGTCGTAGCTGCCGTCAGCGGTGATGTGCGGGGCCTGGTCGAAGCGGCTCTCGACGAACACCGCACGGGCCTGGCTGACGCGGGCCACGGCCACGCGCAGGTCCAGGTTGTCCGACAGTGCGCCGTGCACCAGTTCTTCCAGCACCGGATCATCGAACTGCGCCCACCAGCTGGCCACCGGCGAAGCGGTGCTGTACACCGCCTGCTGTGCGCCCTGCAGGACCACCGGCTCCTGCGCCGGGGCCGTGTAGTTGGGGCCGACGCTGACACACCCGGCCAGCACCAGGCTGGAGATGGCCATCGCCAACGTGCGGATCACCATGGCAGCACCTCGCCCAGGTAGGTGAAGCTGCCGCTGGCGCCGGCTTCGCCGACCAGCGCCATTTCCACGCTGGAACGTGCGCCTTCGCTGATCTCGATTTCGCCGTTGCCACCGTTCATATCGGTCTTCACGTAGCCGGGGTGCACGGTGTTGACCTTGATCGGGGTGTTGCGCAGCTCGTAGGCCAGGGCGAGGGTCCAGCTGTTCACCGCCGCCTTGGAAGCGTTGTAGGCGGGGATCTTGAAATCGTAGATGCCCGAGTTCGGATCGGCGTGCAGGGTCTGCGAGCCGAGCATGCTGGAAACGTTGACGATGCGGCCGGACTTGGCCTGCTTGACCAGCGGCAGGAAGGCCTGGGTGACCGCGACCAGCGCGAACACGTTGGTGTCGAAGGTACGGTGCCAGGTGTCCAGCGACTGCTCGGACGGCGCCTGCGCCGGGTTCTCGATCATGATGCCGGCGTTGTTGACCAGGATGTCCAGGCGGCCGTGGCGCTGGCGCACCTGCTCGACGGCCTCGGCGATGCTGGCAGCGTCGGTCACGTCCAGCTGGATGGCTTCCACCGGCAGGCCTTCGCCCTGCAGCAGCAGCGCCTGCTCCACCGCGGTCTCGCGCTTGCGGCCGGCCAGCAGCGTGTGCACGCCGGCCTGGGCCAGCTGGCGCACGGTTTCCAGGCCGATGCCACGGGTGGCACCGGTGACCAGCGCGATCTTGTTCTGATGGGTGTTCATGGATTCATGCCTTGGTTTGGGGGAAGCGGTCGCCGCTCGGGGCGGCGACCGCGGGAGTGCATGTCAGTGATGGATGGTGGGCTCGCCGTGCTGCACGAGCTGGCCACCGCCGTTGCGGGTGACGAACTTGCGCAGGGCCACGTAGAACACCGGGGTCAGGAACAGACCGAACAGGGTCACGCCCAGCATGCCGGCAAACACCGTGATGCCGGTGACAGAGCGCACTTCGGCGCCTGCACCATGGGACAGCACCAGCGGCACGGTGCCGGCGATGAACGCGATGGAGGTCATCACGATCGGACGCAGACGCAGGCGGCAGGCTTCCAGCGCCGCTTCAACGATGCCCTTGCCGCCCATTTCCAGTTCGCGGGCGAACTCGACGATCAGGATCGCGTTCTTGCACGCCAGGCCCATCAGCACCACCAGGCCGACCTGCACGAACACGTTGTTGTCACCACCGGTCATCCACACACCGAACAGGGCCGACAGCAGGGTCATCGGCACGATCAGGATCACCGCCAGCG
The DNA here is from genome assembly GCA_003510825.1 of Stenotrophomonas sp. GTDB lineage: Bacteria > Pseudomonadota > Gammaproteobacteria > Xanthomonadales > Xanthomonadaceae > Stenotrophomonas. The sequence continues at coordinate 533 of DOKO01000020.1, read as the reverse complement.
GCAGCGACCAGCTTTCGTACAGCGCCGCCAGCACCAGGAAGGCCAGCATGATCGCCACCGGGAACACGATGAAGGCAGCCTTGCCCTGGGTGGCCTGCTGGTAGCTCAGGTCGGTCCATTCAGTGGTCATGCCCACCGGCAGCACCTTGCCGGCGATCTCGGTCAGCTTGTTCATCGCTTCGGCCGAGGACAGCAGGCGCGGGTCGGCTTCACCAGCCAGGTCGGCGGCCGGGTAGCCGTTGAAGCGCAGCACCGGGTCCGGGCCGAAGGTCTGCTTGATGGTGACCATCGAACCGATCGGCACCATCTCGCCGCGATCATTGCGGGTACGCAGCTTGCCGATGTCTTCGACGCTCTCGCGGAACGGGCCGTCGGCCTGGGCGATCACCTGCCAGGTACGACCGAACTGGTTGAAGTCGTTGACGTAGGCCGAACCCAGGTAGGTCTGCAGGGTGTCGAACAGCTCGGTGAGCTGCACGCCCTGGGCCTTGGCCTTGACGCGGTCCACTTCCGCATCCAGCTGCGGCACGTTG
>DOKO01000387.1 GCA_003510825.1 Stenotrophomonas sp. | reverse complement strand
CGCCCTTGTCGGGCTTGCGTACCTGCGTCGCCGCCACCGCCTGCAGCAGGCCGCGGCGGTCCAGCGCCTCCAGCGTGGGCGCGTTGAGGCCGCGCAGGCCGAACGGCAGACGCTTCAAGGGCGTGTCCGCTTCGGCCGACTGCTCCAGCACCAGCACCTGTGCCCCACCCTGGGCCAGCTCGGCCGCCAGGAACAGGCCGACCGGGCCGGCCCCGGCAATAACGACGTCGTACAGCATGGACATTCCTCGTGAGCGCCGGGCCGGCGCTCTGTCGTCGCGAATGTTACACTCGGTGTACGTTTTCGACATGAACCCGTCATGAGCCCATCCCCTGGCCGTCGCGAACAGCGCAAGGCCGAGACCCGGCAAGCGATTTCCGATGTGGCCACGCGCCTGATCATCGCGCGCGGCTTCGAAGCCGTATCGATGGCCGAGATCGCCGAAGCCGCCGGGGTCTCGCGCAAGACGGTGTTCAACTACTTCGCCAGCAAGGAAGACCTGGTCTTCGACCGCGATGAAGAAGCGCGGCAACTGCTGCGCGAGGGCATGGCCGCCCACGCCGGGCTGACCCCGCTGGCCGCGTTCAACGCCCTGCTGCGCGAGCTGCTGCACAGCGGCCATCCGCTGCTGCGCATCCATCCCGATGCGGCGGCGTTCTGGGCCACCGTGGCCGCCAGCCCGGTGCTGGCCGACCATGGCCGGCGCCTGCAGGCCCAGCTGACCGACGATCTGGCCCGGTTGATGGCCGCAGCGGCTGACCGTGACGCCGATGATGCCGAGGCGCGCCTTGGTGCGGGCATGCTGATGGGCGTGGTCGTGGCCGCCTACCGGCGCGGGCTGCAGGCATTGGCCTCGAATGAAGAACCCGGGGAGGCCATGCTGCAGCTGATCGTGCGCGGCACCACCGGGGCGCTGGTGGCGCTGGCGGGCACGCCGTACACCGACCCGGCCGCGGCCGGGTAATACCCGCCGCCCGGGCGACGCCATGTTCACGCAATGTTCCTGTAATACGGTGCGGCACCGCCGTTTCCCACCTGCCCCACCGTACCGCCGATGCATATCCTGCTGATCGAAGACGAAACCGAACTGGCGGCCACGCTGAAAGGCGCGCTGCAGCGCGAGCGCCATGTGGTGGACCTGGCCGGGACCGTGGCCGTGGCCCGGGAGGCAGCGCTGTGCGGGCTGCACGACCTGGTGCTGCTGGACCGCACCCTGCCCGACGGCGATGGCCTGGCCCTGATCGACCTGCTGCGCCAGCACAACCCCGGCGTGCCGGTGATCGTACTGAGTGCGCTGGGCCAGCTGCCGGACCGGGTGGCCGGGCTGGATGAAGGCGCCGACGATTACCTGGCCAAACCCTTTGCACTGGAAGAACTGTTCGCCCGCATCCGTGCCGTGGGCCGCCGCCCCAGCGGCCTCAATGCCGAGACTGTGACCATTGGCCGGCTGAGCTTCGATCCGGTCTCCGGCGAGACCCGCATCGGCAGTGAACGCCTGGAGCTGCCGCGCCGCGAGATCCGCGTGCTGGCCGCGCTGGCGCGACGTATCGGCCGCACGGTGCTGCGCGAATCGATCGAGATGGCCGTATATGGCTTCGATGACGGCGTGCATTCCAATACGCTCGATTCCCATGTATCGCGCCTGCGCCGCAAGCTGGCCGAGGCCGATGCCGGCGTGGAGATCCATGCCATCCGTGGCGTCGGCTACCTGATGCGGGAAATCAAGTAATGGCGCGGCGTCCTTCGCTGAAGTGGCCGCTGATCATCAAGCCGCTGATCTTCCACCTGCTGGCCCTGCTGTTGGCGTTTTTCGTGCTGCTGATGGTGCTGGTGCGGGTGGACAGCGGTGGCTACTACACCATCCAGACGTTCGCGCCGGTGGCCGCCGATGCCGTGCACCGCGATGCCAACGGCAACCTGTTCGTGAAGCACACACCCGAGCTGGCCGACGAACTGAAGATCGCCCCGGGCGCCTGGTTCATCGCCCAGGATGACAGCGGCCACCATGTCACCTTCGGCAACGTGCCGCCGGCCTATGCCTCGCTGGTGGGGCTGCTGGACGGCATTCCCTATGGCGACCTTCGCGGGCGCGAGCGCGGCGACGGACTGGCGGTGGTGGTGCGCCAGCACACCGGTCCGGCGGGCAAGCTGACCATCATGGCCCACGGCGAGGTCGACACGCTGACCTGGCAGATGGCGCTGGCCGCGCACATCATCACCGTGCCGATCTTCCTCGTCCTGGCACTGGTGACCATCGTGCTGACCCCGATGATCGTGCGCCGTGCGCTGGCCGGGGTGGAGCGCATCGCTGCGGAAGCCGGGAAAATTTCGGCCAGCCACCGCGGCATCCGTCTCACGGCCACCGCGGTGCCGGTGGAGATCGCACCGCTGGTGAACGCGGTCAACGACGCGCTGGAACGACTGGATGAAGGCCACGAACGCCAGCGCCGCTTCATTGCCGCCGCCGCCCACGAACTGCGCACGCCCATCGCGATCCTGCAGGTGAAGCTGGACGCCGCCGACGACGCGACCTCGCACAGCCTGGCGCTCGAAGTGACCCGCTTGGCCACGCTGGCCGAGCAGCTGCTCGACCTGCATCGCATGGACGATGCTGGGCCGAAGGAAACGTTGAACCTCGCACGCGTAGCCAAGCGCGTAGTGGCCGACCTCGCGCCGCTGCTGATCCAGTCCGAGCGCACGGTGGCGGTGGCGGTGGAACAGCACTACCCGGTGCTGGGCGAGGCGGGCGCGATCGAGCGGGTGATTTCCAACCTGGTGTTGAACGCCGCCGAACACGGCGGCCGCAACGTGATCGTGCGCGTCCAGGGCAGTTGCCTGGAAGTGGAAGACGATGGCCCGGGCATTCCAGTCTCCGAGCGTGAACGCGTGTTCGAGCCCTTCCAGCGGTTGCGCCCGCGGCAGAGCGGCGCAGGCCTGGGCCTGAACCTGGTGCAGCAGGTGGTGGAACGCCACGGCGGCCACATCACGATTCTCGATGCACCGGGTGGCGGCGCGTTGATCCGGATCGAGTTCCCGCCGCACCCGGGTGCGAATCCCAGCGTGGAATGACTGCCCGCTGTCTGCCAGGTTGCCCCTGCGCGCAGTGGCAAGCTTGCGGCAATGTTGGCTGATCAGTATCGGGCACACGGTGCGCTTGCGTGCCGCTGTTCCGTATTGAAAGGATGCCCATGCCGCAGGTTGCACCCCCGCCACCCCGCAGCACGCACCAGGTCGGCGCGAGCTCCAGCGCTCCCAGCCTGACCGCCGCCGTCTGGAACCGGCGCGCGGCGTCGAACGGGCTTGCGCATTGGCCAGGCTGGCTGCGTGGCCTGCCGGAAGCCGCGCGACCGATCACACTGGTACGCCTGTTCGGCGCACTGTTCATGGCCCTGCCCGGTCTGGCACTGGTGATCTTCGCCGCGCTGCACGCAGGCACCTGGCTGGCTGTGGCCACGCTGCTGCTGGTGGCGACGCACGCCACGCTGCATGCCGTGGCGGCGCGGGCAGAGGCGCGTGGCGCTATGCCCGGTGCGCGGGCGCAGCTGCTGGACGCGCATGCACCAGCGTTGCTCCTCTGGACCAGCCTGCTGCCATTCGTATCGCACGTCTCCACTGGCCCCGCCCTGATGCTCGGCGCCAGCCTTGCACTGGCGCTGGGCAATGCGTGGATGACCGCGCGCGGCCGCCATCGCCACTGGCGGCGTCCACTGCATGCAGCCACCGCCCTGCTGCTCGCCGCCACCGTAGCCGCGCAGGCGCCCGCATTGCCCCTGCCCGCCCGCGCGATGCTGCTCGCCGCCGTCGCCTGCCTTGGTCTGTCGGTGGTCGCACAGCTGCGTACCCGCACGCGCCGCATCGCCGGTCATCTGCTGCTGGTGCTGGGCAGTGTGGGTGCAGCCATCGCCGTGGCCCTGCAGATCGGCACAGCCAACAGCTGAACAGGCCCGGCGCCGCAAGCTTGGCGCAATCCAGTGCATCGAGACTCGGCCCTGCCTGCACGCACAGGCATGCCCGTCTCTCCTGCAAGGATTACCGATGTTCCCCACCGCACGGGCGTTGCGCCCATGAGTGCCGCCCCCCGCAACCGTCGCCGCCTGTGGATCGCCGCCATTACCGGACTGTGCCTGCTGACGGGGGCCGTGCTGTGGTTGATGCCGGCCGCACCGCCCGAACTGGACGTGGCGCCCGTAACGCGTGGCAACATCGAACAGGTGGTCGAAGCCACCGGCACCCTGAAGCCCTCGCGGCTGGTCAGCGTGGGCGCCCAGGTATCCGGACGCATCGAGAGCCTGCACGTGAAACTGGGCGACAAGGTGAAGGCCGGCGACCTGATTGCCGAGATCGACTCGCGCACACAGCGCAATGCGCTGCAGAGCGCACAGGCTGCACAGCGCAGTGCACGGGCCAACCGCGATGCGCTGGCCGCCGACCTGCGCCAGTACGAACTGACCCTGCAGCGCCAGCAGGCGCTGGTCAACCGCCAGCTGGTGGCGCGTGCCGACTACGATGCAGCGAAGACGAAGGTCGAAGCCACCCGCGAACAGATCGCCGCCCTGGATGGTGAGGTGGTGCAGCGGCAGACCGATGTCGACGTGGCCCAGACCAACCTCGGCTACACCCGCATCACCGCACCCACCGACGGCACCGTGCTGGCCGTGGTCGCCCGCCAGGGGCAGACGGTCAACGCCGTGCAGAGCGCGCCGACCATCGTGATGCTGGGCAACCAGGACGTGATGACGGTCTACGCCGAAATCTCCGAGGCCGACGTGGTGCACACCGCACTGGGCCAGGAAGCGTTCTTCACCATTCTTGGCGACAGCGGCCGGCGCTACAGCAGCACGCTGCGTGACATCGCACCGGCACCGGAATCCATCACCAACGAAGACACTTCCGGCTTTGCCGCACCCGGTGCGTCGGCCGGCGCCAGCCGCACGGCCATGTACTACAACGGCCAGTTCGACGTGGACAACGCCGATGGCCGGCTGCGCAGCTACATGACCGCACAGGTGCGCATCGTGCTCGGCCGTGCTGCGGGCGTGCTGACCATTCCGTCGGCTGCGCTGGGCGTGCGTGCCGCCGATGGCAGCTACACCGTGCAGGTACGCGGTGCCGATGGCCGGCCGGCCGCGCGGCGCATCACCACCGGGCTGGACGACCAGATCAACGTCGAGGTGCGCAGCGGCCTGCGGGAAGGCGAACACGTGGTGCTGGCCCAGGCCGACGATGCGGCAAGCGCCGCTGCGCAGCCATGACCGACATCGCCATGGACCAGCCTTTGCTGCGCGTGCGCGGCATCCGCCGCGAATTCGCCGCGGGCGAGCAGACCCTGGTGGTGCTCGATGTCATCGACCTGGATATCCGTGCCGGCGAACTGGTGGCCATCGTCGGCCAGTCTGGCTCGGGAAAATCCACGCTGATGAACATCCTTGGCTGCCTCGACCGGCCTTCGGCCGGCACGTACCAGATCGCCGGCCGCGAGACCGCGCAGATGGCGCCGGATGAGCTGGCCGAGCTGCGCCGCGAGCACTTCGGCTTCATTTTCCAGCGCTACCACCTGCTGACCGACCTGACCGCGCTGGGCAACGTGGAAGTCCCCGCCATCTACGCCGGGCAACCGGCAGCCGAGCGCCATGCCCGCGCGCAGGCACTGCTGCAGCGGCTGGGCCTGGGCGAGCGCATGCAGCACCTGCCCGGCGAGCTGTCCGGCGGCCAGCAGCAGCGCGTGTCCATCGCACGCGCGTTGATGAACGGTGGCGCGGTGATCTTTGCCGACGAACCGACCGGCGCGCTGGACACGCAGTCCGGCAAGGACGTGATGGCGATCCTCGGCGAGCTGCATGCCGAAGGCCACACCGTGGTGCTGGTCACCCATGACATGGCCGTGGCCGAGCATGCCCAGCGCATCATCGAGATCCGCGATGGGCGCATCGTCGACGACCGTCCGACTGCGACCGCGCGCGACGCCACCGCGAGTGCCGCCGATGCCCTGCAGGCACGCCACGAAGGCAGCGGCTGGACGGCACTGCGCGATCGATTCGGCGAAGCCTTCCGCATGGCCCTGCGTGCGATGAACGCCCATCGCATGCGCACCTTCCTGACCATGCTCGGCATCATCATCGGCATCGCCTCGGTGGTCTCGGTGGTGGCATTGGGCACGGGTGCGCGCCAGGCCATCCTGTCCAACATCGCCTCGCTGGGCACCAGCACCATCGAGATCTACCCCGGCTCGGGCTTCGGCGATGTGCATGCCGCGCAGGTGGAAACGCTGACACCCGGCGACAGCGTGGCGCTGGCCGCACAGCCCTACGTCGATGGCGCCACGCCCAGCGTGGCCAGCAGCGGCACCGCACAGCGCGGCAACCGCTCGGCCAACGTGCAGATCCAGGGCGTCAGCGAGCAGTACTTCCGCGTGCATGGCCTGAAGCTGGGGCAGGGCCGCTTCTTTGGCCACGCAGCTGTGGCGGGCTACCAGCAACTGGTGGTGATCGATGCCAATACGCGTGCGCGGTTCTTCACCGCGCAGGAAGATCCCATCGGCCAGAGCCTGCTCCTGGGCAACGTGCCGGTGCGGGTAGTGGGCGTGGTGAAGAAAGACGCCGGAGCCGTGGGTGATGCCTCGCTGCTGCAGGTCTGGGTGCCCTACACCACCGCCATGGCGCGCATGCTCGGGCAGAGCCATGTGTCCAGCATCACCGTGCGCGTCTCCGATACCGTGGGCATGCAGGCGGCGGAAGCCTCGATCAGCCGGTTGTTGCAACGCCGCCATGGGCGCACGGACTTCTACATGAGCAACAACGCGCAGATCCGCCAGTCCATTGAACAGACCACGCGCATCCTGACCTTGATGATCAGCGCGATTGCAGCCATTGCGCTGGTGGTGGGCGGCATCGGGGTGATGAACATCATGCTGGTGTCGGTGACCGAGCGCACCCGCGAGATCGGTGTACGCATGGCGGTGGGCGCGCGGCGCAGCGACATCCTGCAGCAGTTCCTGATCGAATCGGTACTGGTGTGCCTGCTCGGCGGCGTGCTGGGCATCGGCGTGGCGTTGGCGCTGGGCGCGGTGCTGGCGCTGGCCGACATCGGCTTCACCCTGGTGTTCTCCGCCGCGTCCATCCTGGCCGCATTCGCCTGCAGCAGCCTGATCGGCATCGGCTTCGGCTTCCTGCCCGCGCGCCGCGCCGCGCAGCTGGACCCGGTGGAGGCGCTCGTCCGCTGAACGGCATGCTGGGTGCCGTGGTGACGGCAGGTTCGCGCAATGTCCGCACGCTGTACTGAGCCTACCGACACAGCCGCACAGGAGCGGAATGATGTTTCAGAAGACAGGACGCAGCGCATTGCTGCTGGCGGCAGCGGTGCAGATGCTGGTGCTACTGCCGTACGCGGGCACCGCACAGGCACAGCACCGCGACGGCTACCGTTCCGGCTGGGACCGCGGCTACGAAGACCGCCAGCGTGACGAACGGGAGCGCCGCGAGCGCGAGCGGGAACGCGACCGCCGCGATGACGCCAAGGCCCGGGGTGTGGTGGTGGGCGTGGTAGGTGCGGCCGTAGTGGCTGGCGTGATCGCGGCTGCCGCCAAGCGTGAACGCGAGAACCGCGAGCGCGCCGACTACTGCATGCAGCGCTACGGCAACTACGACCGCCGCAACGACACCTACCGCGGATCGGATGGCTACAGCTATCCCTGCCGCTGAGACCCGACACTTCATTCAAGGAAACCACCGCGTGAACAAGACCGCCCTACTGATTGCCCTGTGTGCTGCACCGCTGCTCGGCCACGCCGCCAGCAGCGACCCGAAGCAGGCCTACATCGATTCGAGCTTCGCTGCCATGGACAGCAACGGCGACGGCCGCATCGACAAGGCCGAGTACGCGAAGTACCAGCAGGCACGCTTCAGCAAGCAGGCTGATTCGATCGATGCCGCGTTCAAGGAGATGGACAAGAACAAAGACGGAAAGATCAGCAAAGAGGAAGCCGCCGTGGTGCCGGAGATCGCGAAGTACTTTGCCGGCCTGGACACGGATGGGGACGGCTATCTGTCGCTGAAGGAGATGCAGCAGGCGATGGTGGCGGCGCAGACGGCGGACGCCCCGACGAAGTAGCGGCGTGGTGGGTGCCCACCAAGGTGGGCATCTACCGGTCCCACAACGCTGATGGATCAGCGCACCTTGTACAACACCGCTGCACCCGGCCGCGGCTCGAACGCCGGCACGGTCTGCTGGCTCAACGCCGTGCCCTTCGCATCCCATACCAGCGTCTCCACCGGGTACTCATCCTTGCGGGTCATCTGGTCGATCTTCGCCACGACGACCGTCGCAGCCGCCGGCACTTCCGGGTTCCAGCCAAACACGCCCACACGCCCATAGAACACCGCCGGCGCCGAAGCATCCAGCCGGCGGTCCGGGCACATCACCAGGCCGCGGTCGAGCATCACCCGCAGCGCGCCCACCGGCACCTTCTTCACGGTAGGCGCGGTGCGCTCGGTGCTGTGCCCGGGGCATACGTTGGCGGCACGAGTGACCATGTCTTCGGCCACCTGGCGATCGGATTGGGCGAAGGCCAGCGCCGGGGCCAGGCAGAGGCCGAGCAGGACAAGCGGGGACTTCCGGGTCATTGCTGGGTTCCTTGAATGGGTTGCAAGCGAACTTAGCAATGGACGCACGCGGAGTTGCAAAGGCGGCGTGAGGCTTCGGTTACGCGGCCATGCCGCCTAGCCCATGCGCATGGCCCGCCCTCGCATCACTGGAGCGCGCGCTTGCAAGTACGTCCCTGACAGCGTCTTCCATGCGCTTCCAATCCTGCAGAAACACCCGGTTATAGCTGAGCATGATCGAAAGCTTGCTCTCGTCATCCACGAAGTAGTGCGTACAACCTGCCACTGTAGATCCAGGCATGTCCGTGATCTCGCTGCCTTGCACACGCAGGCCATCCGCACTGTGCTTTCTGCTGTCGCACTTGATGAAGGTGGTCAGGCGAGCCTGTGCATCACGGACCACGTACCAGTCACTTTCGTAAGCCGGGTTCCGCGGTGCCGGGCTGCCATAGCGGGCCTGGTATTGTTCTGAATACACGGCCATCTTCTCTTCATCGATAGCGTACGGGACCAAGCCCATCGTCTCAGGCTGCGCAATACGCAGATCAAGCCTGGCGGTCGGATCACCTCGCTCGACCGAATCGTCTTCCGTCCGCTGCTTATTGCCCGCGTACCGCTCCAGTAGCGTATCAATGGGGACACGATCGATGTAGTCAATGAGGACCTTGATTTCCTTTCGAAAATCGTTGGTGCGTGGATGGGCGCGTGCTCCGGGAGGAGTCGGCTTCATATCTGGCCACTCGATAACCAGCGTCACACCTTCACCCGGCCACGGCGCAACCTGGCTGTCCAGGTAGTTGGCTGGAAACCGGAAGGTTGCCGGACCAAGTTTCACATCCACCGGGGCATCGGTGTAGGTATGCCCGTCGACGGTACGGAAGGCTGCGCCGGTCATGGCAGAACTCCTTTCCTGTTCGTTGGAAGGCGGCCGTCCGCATGCGCCGGAACTTGCTGCAACAGCAAGCGCCAGAGCAACACAGCGGCTGGAAGACATGACGGGCATAGACCATTCCGTTACTGGGTGCGGTGCGGGTAGATTCCTGGATGCCTGTTCCCCGCCTCTTGCAGGCAAGGAGCTACTGAAATCTGCTTTTCGCAAGAACCTGCCTCACACCATTCTCCATGCGTTTCCAGTCCTTCAGAAACACCCGTTTGTAGTCCAATCTGACAGATAATTTGTCGTCCAGATCGACGAAGTAGTGCGCGCAGCTTGCAGCGCGTACGCCCGGCTCCTGAATCACGCTGTCGCCCACCAAGCGCACGCCATCAGCGAAGTGCGCCGTTGCATCACACTTGATGAAGCTCGTAACTCGACCATCAGCCTGCCGCGCGGCGTACCAGTCTTCCTCGAAGGCTGGATTGCGAACGGGGACGTCTCCGCTGCGTTCCTGGTAAAGCTTGGCATACTGAACCATCCTGGCCTCATCAATGGCATAGGGCGTCAGCCCCAGCATCTCGGGCAGCGCCGTGCGCAGATCGAGCCGCTCCCGGGGGTCTTCCCGTTCCAACGAACCGGCCTCGGTAATCGATTCATTGGACGCATAGCGTTCCAGCAATCCCTCAACTGGAACGCGGTCAACGTAGTTGATCCTGACCGAAATCTCCTTACGGAAGTCATTGGTCCGGGGATCGGCCCGCGCGCCTGGCGCCGTCGGCTTCATATCCGGCCATTCAATCACCAGGGTAACGCCCTCGCCCGGCCAGGGCGCGATCTGGCTGTCCAGATAATTGGCGGGAAACCGGAACGTCGTCGGACCGAGTTTCACATCCACCGGAGCGTCAGTGTAGGTATGCCCATTGAGGGTACGGCCGGTCTGGGTTTCGCCCGACGTGGCAGCATTCCTTTCGTGCTCGTTGGACGGCGACCGTGCACATGCACCGGCACTTGCTGCGACAGCAAGTGCCAGCGCCAGGCAGCGGCCGGGGGACATCACGTGCATGGCCATTCCATAGCAGGGTTCCGGGGCCACTATAGGGAACCGGGTGTCAACGAGACAGGAACGGCGTCCCAACCTTCACGGCACCAGGCTGCGCTCCACCTGCAGCGACAGCATCTGGCAGGCATGGAACAGCCCTTCGATTACCGCCGCAGAGGGGCAGCACGCGGGATCATCGCTTTCCCGCGCCACGTGCGCGGCGTGCAGCACGGCGATCAACGCGGTGATGCCCGAGGCGCTGCGGGTCACCAAGGCCAGATCGAACGCGCGACCGGGGCTGAGGCGGGTTTCGGTCCATGCCTCGCCATCGGCGCGCAGGTTTTTTCCATGGCCTTTGAGATGCGCGAAAAACGCGGATGATGGCGCGCCCTCGGCGGACTCGCAGAGCGCATCCTCAAGCGTTTCGGCTACGGCATTGGGAAGATCGCGCAGGGCTGCGCCGAGCAGCGCGTGCAGGCGGGGATAGTCGGGAAGACGGTCAGACATGGCGGCAACCTCACGGTGTGGCCACCTGCAGATGCAAGGTGGCGGACGGTGCGGGTTGGCGTGCCGGATACGTACCGCTAAAGCCGGCGGATCGAGTGATCCCCACGCACCGTCCGCCATGAACTGGCGGGCGGTGCATTGTCGAGGCTGCAGCGAGAGCTGCAAGCGCGACCGGTAGCGGTACGTAAGTTCGGGACGCCAATCCCGGCCAGGGCGAGTGCCTTGGCGCGGTCATGTTTGGCGCGCCTGTTTCAGGCGAAAAGAGGCAAAAACAGCATTACGTGCACGCTGCGACAAACCTCATCAGCCTGGGGTCCGAAGGCGTGATCCAGCGCACAGCCTGGACGTCACTCGCCTGCCTTACGGCACGGCCGATTACGACCTGCGGCTCCGCCCAAGGGCGAGCATCAAGCCAATAGCGTCGCAACCGCAGCCACGGTCCGCACCCTCACGGGCCGCGCATGGGCTGCGCCTGAACCTCGGTCTGTTGCTGCGTACGCTCCTGGGTTTGCTGCACGGACTGGATCTGGCGCAGCACCTCGGCCTGCTCCAGGCTCTGCTGCGCAGGAATCTGCGCTGCGAGCCGGCCATCCACATGCGCGTGGAAATGTGGGCCAGCCTCGCCAAAGGGCGAGTGGACCGCGAAGACATTGTGCGCACCATCGCGCCCCACCGCGCCAGTCACCTGGTCCACGTGCTTCACCATGGGATCCTCTGCCTGCTGCCGGTACAACGACGCGCTCACGTTGCGGGCTTCATCGGCCGACCAGTTTCCGGTGCCCTGTACCCAGTCGTGGATACGGGCATAGGTGGCGTGGTCGGCATGGGCGGGATTGTCGGCCAGCTCCTGCACGCCGGAACGCGACACCTGCGGAAGGACATCGGGCTGCGTAGCACCGCCCAGTCCGATCTGGATGACTTCAACAGCCCGCTGCTGGCCATGGGAGGTATCGGTAAACACCCGTGCTTCGCCGGGCCCGCCCAGCCGCAGGCCGGTCGCCTGGATGGCGCCAAAGCTGCTTCCCAGCTCTTCCATGTCCAGCCCGATGCGTGGCAGTGGCGCGCGGCTCGACCTTGCCACGCCCTCTGATATACCAACCGCGTTCGATACTGCAGAGGTCAGGTAGTAGGTGCTGTAGTCGGCCTGTTTGGATTCGCCCAGACTGCCGACGCGCAGATCGAAGTGACACGCAGCCACCGCGTTGACCGCAGGGCTGTTGGTTACGCCACCCGTGCTCAGCATACCGTTGTGGTCCCGTTCGATGCCTTGCGCCAACCTGCCATCGGTAACACAACGAGACGTGCGATCCAGACGCAGCAGGACATCCTCGTCCCTGGCGTGCGGGTGGGTATTCTTGATCCGGCTGGTCACCGAATTCATCGATGCCAGTTCAGCAAAACCTTCGTTCTGGCGGAACGCCTGCACGTAGGCTTTCGCATGCTGGGTGATGTCCACCGTCTCCGCACCCGCGATGCTGCCTTTTCTCAGTGCATCTTCAACGGCCTGACCATAGGCCACGACGCTGAGCCGGGTGGACTCAGCCATCAGTGCATGCCCTGTCTCATGACCGATGACGCCGGTCAGCAGATCGATCCGCTCATCCGCATCCCGCGTCCAGAAAATGGCGGAACTGAGCGTCATCACTCCGGTGTCCGCATTGAAGTTGCCATGCTGGCCGGTCATGTCCGCTACGCGGATGTGCTTGAGCTCGCCACCTTCGACCGCCCTGCGCATGAAATCGGCAAGAAAAGGCGAAGAGTCCACCGCTGTATTCAGATCACGGACCGCCCAACCCGGCAGGGAGCCCTCGCGCGCGGTCTCCTGCAGCATGCGCTCGATGCGCGGGTCACTCATGGCTCGGCCCCAGCTTGAAATCCACCGTGGTAAAGCACGCCGGTGCCTCCAGCGTGTCGACCATCACGGCAACAAAGAGACTGAGCGAAGGCGCCACGTGCCTGTCGAACGTAATGCGCGGGTCATCAGGGAACGGAGGGACATAGGCGGTGAAACCATCGGCCTCCAATCGGGATTTCAGTGCAGGGAAAGACAGACAGGCATCCTTGGACAGCCTGAGCTGGACAAACTGACCCGGCCGATGCGGAAACGCGTCCCAGACGGCCCAGCTGTAACTGCCTTCACCGATGCGTCCGGTCACTCCACGGCGGTCGTTGCGGGCATCGGGTGGCAGCGTCAGCGCGAGCACCTTCTGCAGATTTTCCGGGTCGGAATCGGCGGCCGCCTGCAAACTGACGGCCAGCGCCTGGATCTTCTCCAGGATCTGCGCCTCAGTAAGTGCGGGGCCAGGCGACAGCTCGGCGTAGCCGGTCGATGTTTCGAGCGGACGCTGTTCCGTCGCTGCGGCGGCGTCCAGAATCGTTGCGGCGCGCTCCTGGGCCTGGCGAATCTGCAACTCGGTTGCGTCCTGCACGGCTTTCTCCTGTTGTGCCTCGGGCGGCGCGGCGCATGCTACCGGCCCGAGCAACAAGGCGACGGTAGAGAAAGCGACCAATCCTTTGCCAAGAATATCCATGGCCCACGCGATGTTGGGGGTTGCAGCCAGCCTACCCCCGGGGGTGCAGCCCGTGCAACGCGGGCTCCCTGAATCCGTGCGCGTCATCGCGCTTGGTCAGCTGCTGCCCTCGCTCTGGTAGCCGCGATAGGTTTCGCCCCACTCGCGCATGGCCAGCAGCACGGGCACCAGCGAACGCCCGAATTCAGAAAGTTCGTATTCCACCTTCGGCGGTACTTCCGGATAAACATGGCGGATCAACACGCCGTCCGCCTCCAGCTCGCGCAGCTGGCTGGTCAGCATCGACTGCGTGGCATTGGGCACCAGCCGGGTCAACTCCATGAAACGCCGTTTACGCTTCATCAGGTGAAACAGGATGACCGGCTTCCACACCCCGCCCATGACAGACAGCGTGACTTCCACGGCGCAGCCGCTCTTGCCGTCCCAACGCTTGCTACGCATACATACTCCGGAAAACCATAGTACCTACGGAAAATCATCGTTCTTGTTGCAATAACGGTGCGAGCCTAGCATGGCCCCATCCACTGAACGTGAGGCTCCCCATGAAGTTCAAGGCACTGCTTTCCAGCAAGACCAACGACCGTGTTTCCACCGAACTGGTGGATTTTGACGAGGCTGACCTGATGGACGGCGATGTCCTGGTGCAGGTTGAATATTCGACCCTCAATTACAAGGATGCGCTGGCGCTGACCAACGAGCGCCCGGTCATCCAGAAGTTTCCGCTCATTCCCGGCATCGATCTTTCCGGCGCGGTGCTGGAATCCGGCAATGCCAACTTCAAGGCCGGTGACCGCGTGGTGCTCAATGGCTGGGACCTGAGCATGGGCCACCATGGCGGCCTGGCCCAGCGCGCCCGCGTGCGCAGCGAATGGCTGAACAAGATTCCCGGCAACCTGACCACCCGCGATGCCATGGCCATCGGCACCGCCGGCTATACCGCCATGCTGTGCGTGCTGGCACTGGAAGATGCGGGCGTGACCCCGGAGAAAGGCGATGTGCTGGTAACCGGCGCCAATGGCGGCGTGGGCTCGATTGCCGTGGCCATTCTTTCCAAGCTGGGCTACCGCGTGGTGGCTGCCACCGGACGCCCGGAACATGCCGAGTACCTGCACAGCCTGGGCGCGGCGGAGATCATCGATCGCGCGGAGCTTTCCGAGCCGCGCAAGAAGCCGATCAGCGCCGAGCGCTGGGCCGGCGTGGTGGACGTGGCCGGCGGCCCGACCCTGGTCAACGCACTGGCTGAAACCAAGTACCGCGGCGCCGTGGCGGCCTGCGGCCTGGCCCAGAGCGATGCGCTGCATGGCTCGGTGCTGCCCTTCATCCTGCGCAACGTAACCCTGGCCGGCGTGGATTCGGTGAATGCCCCGCAGGACGTGCGCCAGCGTGCATGGGACCGCCTCGCTACCGACCTGGACCCGCAGAAGCTGGAAAGCACGGTGCAGCTGATCGGCCTGGCCGAGGTGCTGGATGTGTACGAGCAGATCATCCCGGGCAAGGTGCGCGGGCGGATCGTGGTGGATGTGAATGCCTGACGGCAGGGAGTCCCGCGGTGGCACGCTGCCGCCGCGGGGCTGATGGCGTGCTCTGCGTCAATGCAGCGCTATCCTGAAACTACAATCGGCGGCGTGCATTCGCTACGGAATTTCCCCGTTTTCCGGTCCAGCTCAGCACGTAGCCTGGGAATCTTCGCCAGCTTGCCGCGCATCGTCGCGATGGGCAGCACGCCCTTGGCATGACTTTCCGTCACACCCAGATCGTCAGGCCCACCGCGGATGTTCCACACCAGTTTTTCCAGGCCCGTACCGTAAGCCAGCAGCGTATCCAAAGACAGAAACGCCCTTCCGCCGAGGTTTCCGTTGCGGAGGCGATTCCAGTCCATATTGCCTGTCAGGCTGGTGGAGTAGACCGAAAACTGCTTGTTCGGATCTTCCGACCGGTACAGGTGTATCCAGGTGTGGCCGGGATCCTTCAGCTCCCGGCCGATTTCCTGGGCGTCAAAACGAAAATTCATGATCACCACGACTTCAGCCTCCGGAACAACCTTCTGGCGCGTGGCGTCTTGTGGCCAGTCGTAATTCAGGGTCCAGCTGCTGGTCATGCCAGTGCCGAATGGCGTGTCCTTTGACGTCCATTTGTAGGTGTCGCGCGATGCCGTGGCACCCGTTGCTGCGTCCACCTCCCGGGACACACTCCATGTTCCGTCCGCCTCTTCAGTCCAGAAGCCACAGAACAGTGATGGGGCGGGCGATCGCGCCGCCGCAGGCAGTGCTGCCGCAGACAGTACAACCGCCAGAAGGCAGTTGCGGCCAGGTGTAGAGAACATTCCTGCAGGCATTGGATTCCTTCCCGGGGCGCCATCCGTGGAGTGGTCGCAGCCATCCGCTACGGCCTGGCGACAGCCTAACCCACTCCGACCGCACGGCAACAGTCACACACCTGATCAAGCCCCCTTATCATGGGGCTGTAAGGGCGCTTCACGCCCAGTGACGTACGCAAGGCAGTATCTGGATGTCTATAGAATGGCGCCCCTCGGGCTGGGGCCAGCGTGTGACCCGCTCGCCGGACTGGCGCCTGCGGCTGGATGGCGAACATGTCGAGCTTCTGATCGAGGGCCGGCAGTACCGGCAGCACGTCGATGATGACCAGCGCGTGCGGATTCTTCCGGGCCTTTTCTGGGCCAGGGTTGCACTGCAGAGCGAGGACGGCGACACGCTGTCCGTGGACGGCCTGCCCAACGGCCAGGCTTCCCGCCTCGCGGCTGCTGTCCAGCAGGTGCTCTTTGCGCGCACCACACGCGGGCGCAAGGCGCTCTTTGCGGACATCCTGGAGCAGATCCAATCGTGGCTGGCCGAGGCCGACGCCCTCACTGACCGGGGCAGCGCCGGCCGCCGCTGGATCACCCACGAACAGCAGCAGACGCTGCTGGCCGAGCGCCCCGCCCTGCCCTTGTCGCCGGCCGAGCTGGAACGGCTGTTCCTCGATGAGGACCTGCACGACGATCTGCATTCGCACAGCCACCGGGCCGCGCTGGATGCCCTGCACGACTGGCAGCTGGATTGGCCCGCCGTGTGGGCCGACGCCAATGCGACCATGGCAACACGCGAACTGGTGCTGGCCAAGGACTTCCTGGACCGGGTCGAAAGCAAACCGCTGACCGAGGAACAGGCCCGCGCGGTCATCTGCTTCGACAACTGCGTGCAGGTTGTCGCCTCGGCCGGCTCCGGCAAGACCTCCACCATGGTCGCCAAAGCTGCTTATGCCATCGATCGCGGGTTCGTTGAGCCCGAGCGGATCGTCATGCTTGCCTTCAACAAGGATGCGGCCAAGGAGCTGGAAGAGCGCGCGCAGCGCTCTTTCGACCGGCTCGGCATGGGCGACACCGTGGTCGAAGCACGCACCTTCCATGCACTGGGTTTGGCCATCATCGGCAAGGCCACCGGCCGCAAGCCCGACATTCCCGAATGGGCCATCGACGCCACGCTGGGCTTCAACAAGCTGGCCGAGCTGGTGGACGACCTGAAGGACCGCTCGATCCACTTCCGTACCCAGTGGGACATGTTCCGGCTGGTGTTCGGGCGCGACCTTCCGCCGTTCGGCGCGGAGATGATGGCCGATGGCTACGACCGCGACGGCACGCCCTACATCCGCACCCTGCAGGGCGAGCGGGTGAAGAGTCTGGAGGAGTGCGTCATTGCCGATTGGCTGTTTTACAACGGCGTGGCGTACGACTACGAGCGCCGTTACGAATTCGATACCGCCACCGATACCCATCGCCAGTATCGACCGGACTTCTATTACCTGGACGCAGCGCTGTATCACGAGCACTTTGCGCTGGATGCCAACGGCCAGCCGCCGAAGCACTTCGCCAATTATGCTGAAGGCATGCAGTGGAAGCGCCAGCAGCACGTGGTGCGCGGCACCGCACTGGTAGAGACGACCTCGTTCGGCCTGCGCAGCGGGCATGCGTTGGAACATCTTGCGGAGAAGCTCGGCGACTCGGATGTCGAGCTCGACCCGAACCCCGACCGTGAGCTGCCTACCGAGGGCGCAAAGCCCATGCCGGATGCCGATCTGATCGGCCTGATGCGGACCTTTATTGCCCACGCCAAGAGCAATTGCCTGACGCTGGACGATCTGGCCGCGCGCCTGCAGCAGATGCCCGAGGACCAGTTCAAGGAACGGCATCGGCGGTTCCTCGAAATCGCAGCGCCGGTTTTCCAGGCCTGGGACGAGGCACTGGCGGACGAGCGCGGAATCGACTTCGAGGACATGCTCAACATGGCCGCCGGCATCCTGGAGCAAGGGCACTACGAATCGCCCTACGAGCTGGTGATGGCCGACGAGTTCCAGGATGCCTCGCGCGCCCGCGCCCGCCTCTGCCGTGCGCTGGTCAGCCAGCCGGGCCGCCACCTGTTCGCGGTGGGCGATGACTGGCAGTCGATCAATCGCTTCGCAGGTGCGGATGTTTCGGTGATGACCGGATTCCGCGAATGGATGGGCCATGCCCAGGTGCTGAAGCTCGAGCAGACCTTCCGCTGCCCGCAGGAACTGTGCGATATCTCCAGCCGCTTCATCAGCCGTAATCCTGCGCAGATTGCCAAGACGGTGCGTTCTTCGACGCCGGCAATTGGACCGGTGCTGCAGGCCTTCCAGATGACCCGGCGCGAGGAAGTGCAGGACGGTGTGCGCCAGTACCTCGCCAAACTGCATCAGCAGTTGCTTTCCGGGGCGGTGCCGCAGGGGCGCGATGGGCGCGTTCGCGTGTTTGTGCTGGGCCGCTACCGGGCGGATCGCAATGCAGTGCCTGCGGATTGGAAGACGTTGTTTGGCAGCACGATGGAGGTTGAGTTCCTCACGGCCCATCGCTCGAAGGGACGCGAGGCGGACTACGTGATCCTGCCGGGCATGGTGAATCGTGGATTCCCGAGCCTGCGCGCGGATGATCCGGTGCTTTCACTGGCGATGCCGGATGGGGATACCTACCCGCTGAGCGAAGAACGACGGCTGTTCTATGTGGCGCTGACGCGTGCGCGCCGGTCGGTGGCGATGTTTACGCTGCAGGGCAAGCACTCGCCCTTCCTGGATGAGCTGGTGGAGGAAGGGGTTGTGGAGGTGACCGGGATTTCAGGTGCGGCCATCAATGAGGAGCGCTGCCCGGTGTGCAAGGTGGGCGTGTTCGTGGAGCGGAACGGGCCGCATGGGGCGTTCCGGTCGTGCTCTAGTTATCCGTTGTGCCATAACAAGCCACGGGGTGGGCGCAGCCGCTAGGCACCAGGATCTGCACTCATTTGCCCATCGCCATCAGGCCAAACTGCCCTGCCGCATCATCGCTCCCCAAGCCATGATCCACGGGGCGGCGAGAGTCGCCCCCCTCTCAGACAAATCAAAGGCCTCGAATCGAGGCGTCTGACGTTCGCTGCTGCGACAGACGTTCCTCTTGCTGCGTCAGCGCCTGTTGCTGATTGAGTGCCTGTACATGGCCGGTAGTCTCCTGCATCGGCGGGTGCTTCTGCGATACGTCCGTGATGGCTCGGTAGCCAGCGCATGCACCAAGTACCGCTAGCCGGTCATCCATCATCTGGATACTGCCAATGCTGGACACATCGGTCATGCCATCTTTCTTGGCCGCAAAAAGCGCCGTAGCGACAACGTCATCCGAGATGTGCGGAGGCGTTCCGCTTCGGATCTTGTCGAAGATCCGCTTATCGCCGGACGACAGCGATTCATAGGCCTGCACCTGCTCATGGGTGCGCTCGTCCGCGGGCGCGCCGCTTACATAGTGCCGAGAGCGCGCTTGCGCCCACTGAACCGCGTAATCCTCCATGGTTCCGGCGAGGGCCTCGCCTGGATTGACACTTACGCATCGTTCCGGCGCGGACGCACGGCCACGCATGACTCCGTCGATGTTTCCATCACGCCCCATTTCCACATTGGTGATCTGCATTCTCTCCCTCTCGGCGGCCACCGACAGCGCAGCCGCCAATTTTTCGCTATGAGGTCCGTGTTGGATGCGCTGACCATCTTCCATGCGGTACACCTCCCCGAGGTTCTGCCGATACATGGCGTGCGCCGGGTGAGTCGGGTCGCGCAGATCATTCGGGAGTTGTAGCGATGGTCCGGCTCCCGTTTGTGGATCGTCTTTTGCGGGCGCGACAGGAACATACTGATGATCGTGTCTCGGATCGACAGTACCGTCACGAGTGTGATGGAAGTTTCCTGATGTAGCTGGTGTCTGGCTGCTGTCGTAGTAGGGTTGCGGCACCGACTTATTGATCGTGATATTGATGCCTTCCTGCTCCATCAGACTTTCCTTCAGCCCGATGCTCGCCATGTTGAGCGTAAGCCTGTGAACGACGCCCGGATGACTTTGCAAGTGTCTCCTCTCGGCCTCGGTGATTTTCTCCACCGCCCAAGTGCCGTAGTAGTTTATATAGTCGGTCTTCCCACTCTCACCGAGATGCACGGGTCGCTGCCCAGGCGGTGCACTTGCATCCGGGCGATTGAAATAATGTTGCCCCATCGCGGCGATATTGGCCGGCGTTTGGGAAAGCGTATTGTCAGAGTTGAAGGCAACGCCTGACCTTGGGACTGTCGCGTTTGTTGTGTTGTCGAGCTCCACGAAGTCTTGCGTGCGACCTCGCCCCGCATGACTCGGCAACAAGCGCATGCCTTCGAGACCAATGCCCGGATCCAGTCGTTCCTGACGACTCAGCAAAGCATTCCAGCCTGCGATTTCAGCTTTCGCCTCGTCGTTACGGCCAGCCTGGATGTAGTCCCGTACCGTGGCGGTGTAATCGTGAACTATCGCCGGCGAAGCGGCAACCTGTTCAATCTGCCGGATAAATAAAGCCGTCGCTTGATTTTTCGCCGGGTGATTGAAGGCGTGCTGCACTTCATGTCCAATCACGAATGTAAGATCATCCGGATCAAACCGGCCATTGGGATCAGCCACCGTACGCGTCTGAAGGCCCGCCGGGGGGAGATTCAAGGTGTGCCTCCCGCCGTCGTAAGTTCCGCCAGCAGAGACACCCGCTCGAACAAAGCCAAAGTTCTCCAACAGCATCCCTGACGCATTTCGGCTTGTATCGCGGGTTGTCGCCGCCCGCTTTACCTCTTCGGCCAGAAGCTGAGAGCCGTTGAGTGTTGCCTGAAGATTCTCAAGCATATCCTGGCTGACGGGCTGCGGAGCCACCGGCGCGCCTGCCCCGGGGAGAGTCGGAACGGTATAGGTGGAATGCCCGAACCGAATGGTCATCTCCTGGACCTGGAGCACTGCCCTCAAATCATCGCCTGGCAATGCCCCGCTAGGCTGGAACGCGGCAGGAGACAACGAAACAACTCCCGACTGTAGATCATAGTGCCCGACGTGATTCGGGACGCCGCCATCAGCCGCAGCGAGGGCGAACCCGCGAAGCTGGTTGGCAAGTGCTGCTGCATTCAGTTCTGCAAGAAGCTTCGTATCGACCGTGATTGCGGCGCGCAACTGCGCGCCTTGGTTGGGCGACACTTCCGCTTGTTGCCCAAATTGAGCAAGTGCAGCCTCAAGCTGCGCATTTGGCTGT
This sequence comes from Stenotrophomonas sp., assembly GCA_003510825.1. Taxonomy (GTDB): domain Bacteria; phylum Pseudomonadota; class Gammaproteobacteria; order Xanthomonadales; family Xanthomonadaceae; genus Stenotrophomonas. Next base: position 3,441 of record DOKO01000387.1, on the reverse strand, counting down.
AACCGAGCCATATCAGACCTCCCTTGTCAACGATCTCTGGCATTGTCCAGCTGCGCAGTTATGGATGCCCGGGCAAATCATTGGGGACGAACAATCCAACCTTTCGAACGCATGCTGGATAGGCCTTTCCTTCTGCCGAATGCCCCAGCTCAGGTTCCAGTTCAACGTACAAACCTTCTTTGTCGTACTGGTTTTCCCCAGGAAATGTTCCATTCCTGCCGCGCCTGTCGCGATATCCCATTCGCACCAGCGCATCGTGGTAGTCGCGATAGCTTGGAGTGCAGAACGGAAACGGCTCCGGTGATGCGTCAGCGTCACTATCGAATTCCAGTCCAACGCCCCAGGTCTCGCCAGGCATCTCGATGGAGTATCGAAGAGTAAGGAACCAACCATTCCCCAATGATTGACGGTAAGACGGGTAGATCGGATCTGAATCGAGCGTCACCCCCATGATTTCCTGGACGAGCCTCACAGATAAATTGCTTTTTGACTGCACAGTTGCGATCAGCTTCAGGAATCGTTGTACAGCGATTTCTGCACTGAGTCTCTGATCGGATAAGGCATTGCTTTCTACGGTCATCATGACGGGGCTCTCCTTGCTTTCTTCGTAACGCGTCGCTGCATCGTAGTTGACGGACACTGCTTTTGACGCCCTGGTATCTGGTCCTTCTGCGCGCACGACTGAGACGCCGGGTCTTGCAGATTGCGTCTGTGCCCCGTCAGCACCGTGGGCACAAGCGGTAAGCAGAAGTGCATGCAGCATCAGGAGTGCATGCCGAGTGAGATCCATCCCCATTGCACACGGTCCGTATTGGAGTATGTCCCGAGCATATCGCGGGTAAACGAAGAAAGCGCAACAGCGCCCTTGCGTGCCGAAAGCGATAGATTCGCTTTCTGTGACCGGCACCCTGCAATTGCAGCAGGGTCACCACAAAAACGTGCGCAATCACACAATTGTTCGGTGCACACTTCAAGATAAGCCAGTGCAAGAGGACACCGACAGAGCCGGGACCGACTTACGAAACGCCAGCCAGGCAGTCAAACAGCAAATAAGGGGTGCGAGATGCGACCGCAGAGGTGTTCAGACTTGCACGCTGCACCCGAAAGCAATCGGGAGATGACGACAGCTGAACACTCAGGAATTTGCATTCCGTGGCGGAGAGAGTGGGATTCGAACCCACGGAAGGTTTAACCCTTCGCCGGTTTTCAAGACCGGTGCCTTAAACCGCTCGGCCATCTCTCCGTATCGGCCCAGCCTGGTGGCCGGGCAGGCATTCTCGCACGGCCGGGCGATTTGCCCAAGACCCCTACGCCACAACCATCTGCAACTAATCCCATAGCCTTCCCAAGACCCGGCTGGCTAGAGTGACCCATTCCCCCTGGTCCCAACCCGCATGGACAACTCAAGCCTCTTGGACATCCGCCCAGGCATGCCTTCAAGCGCCGTGGCCGAACTTCTGGACACCCGGTGGAAAGAGCCAGATGAACAAGGTCATCTGACTTGCCTGAGCAAGGACGTTTCCGTTCGACTGGACAGCGATCGAGCCGTTGGATACGTCATTTTCGCCTGTTCAATGCCCAAGACGGTGCTGGTCGAGGGCCTGCGTACGGGCATGGGCATCGGCGACGCTCTCGCCAACAACCCTCGTCTCGCTGTGCTGCCGGAAGATCCCGAGGACGCATGCGAGGGATGGGCGACCTACGGCTTCGTCACGAATGACGGTATGCAGGTGGCCGCGAACGTGAACACCCGGGACAACACGGTAAAGAGCATTCGCCTGGAGAACCCGAACGCCGCCTACTGTGAGCCTGCATCGCCCATCTTCGATCCGACCTTGACCAAGGCCTTTGACATCGCGTTGGGCCCTCAGCGCGTGCTCCCTAAAGCTGACCGGGGCAGCGAATGGGCCGGAGGCTGGACGCTGGGCCTTCCGCCAGGCATCACTGCAGAACAATGGCCCTTGAGTTCCAGCAACGGGCACCCGCTGCGGCACACCTTTACCTTGCACCTGCCGTCGGAGTACCGAACCCAGGGAAATGATCTGGTTGCTCTTTCCCTGTTCGTCGACGATCAGCAGGAGGAGCTCTCTTCTGTAGAAGAGATCGCGGACTACTTCTCCAGCCCCCTTTCCATGACCCCGCCAGAGGACAGCGACCTGCTTCCCTTCTGGCAGCATCGCCAGGCCAGGCATGCGCACAGCCACAGCATGGAAGACATCCTTGGCACGCAGTTCTGCGCCATCTGGCTTACACAGCAGGAGTTCGATGGCGAGCTGACCTTGCCGCCCAAGCCGGATTCAGCCCTCCTGGATGACCCGCCGACCTGGATCGAGAAGGACTACGAGAGCTACTTCTACGACCGCTGGCTTTACACCCGGAACGGAGACGCCGTCATTCCTGGCGCGGGGATTGGAAGTGCCTCCGGAGAAACCGTGGCGTTGCCGATCAGCACAGGCATCCGCGTTGACGATCCGAACGTAGGCAGATCACCGCGGGAATGGGACAGCGAGTGCGCCATCAGTGGCTACATCGAGGCATTCAGCGAGCGCGGAGAGGAACTGAACCTCAGTCGCTGGGATTCCATCGCCCACCTCGGGGGAACGATGCAGCCCCAGCAGGGCTACCCTGAGTTCGGCCCTTACTACCTCGAATTCGAGGAGGGTTTTGGCGGCTTCAATTTCGGTGGCGGCAATGCGCAGCTGGATCTGCAGCAGATGAAGATCGACTGGGCGTGCGGATGACACTGACGCATTGAAACAAAAAGCCCCGGAACGTCGCCGGGGCCTTTTCATGTCAGCGTTGAGGGCGAAACCCTCAGCCCGCATCCACTGCCAATGCACCCAGCGCACTGGCCTTGATCTTCTCCTTGGCCTTCTCGCACGCGCCACCGCAATCCAGGCGCGAGGCCTCCAGCTGCGGCGGCAGATGTTCGGCCAGGAAGTCGATGAACACGCGCACCGCCGGCAGCAGGCCGCGGCGCGAGGCGAACACGGCGTGGCACACGCCCTGCGGCAGCGACCAGTCCGGCAGCACCACTTCCAGTTCACCATTGCGCACGGCTTCGGCGCAGACGGTTTCCGGCAGCATGGTGATGCCGAAACCGTCCTTCACCATGCTCTGCAGCAGCGGGAAGTCGAAACCGGCCACGCGCGGCTGCAGGTCCACCCGGCGCACTTCGCCTTCCGGGCCATGCAGTTCCCAGCGCTGGCGCGCTTCGTCTTCGCTGATGCTGAGGGTGACGTGCTGGGTCAGCTCTTCCGGGTCCTTCGGGCGGCCGGCGCGGTCCAGGTACTTCGGGCTGGCCACCAGCAGTTCCTGCACCTGGCCGAAGCTGCGCATCACCAGGCTGCCATCGTCATCCAGGCGCGAACGCACGCGCAGGGCCACGTCGTAGCCTTCGTTGATGATGTCCACGCGGCGGTTGCTGATGTTCAGCTGCAG
>DOKO01000190.1 GCA_003510825.1 Stenotrophomonas sp. | reverse complement strand
CGTGCCGATCTTCTGGCGTGCGTTCGACCCGGGCGACTACGGCGCCCGCTACCACTACCTGCCGCAGCGCCATGAAAACGGCCAGCCGCTGGACACCGGGCTGAGCCTCACCGTGCCGCAGCCGTTCCGTGCGCAGGCGCCGCGCGGCACCGTGGTGCTGCTGCACGGTTGGATGATGAATGGTGATTCGATGCTGCCGTGGTCGCTGCAGCTGGCCGAATCGGGGTACCGCGTGGTCACCCTGGACCTGCGCAACCACGGCCAGTCCGGGCATGGGCCGTCCGGCTATGGCACCTACGAATCGGACGACGTGGTCGATGTGATCGGCGAACTGCGCGCGCGTGGCGAAGTGACCGGGCCGCTGTACCTGTTCGGCGTCTCCTACGGCGCGGCCACGGCGGTGTTCACCGCCGACAAGCTGGGTGACCAGGTGGCTGGCGTGGTGGCGATGGAATCGTTCGCCAATGCCGGCGTGGCGATCCGCACGATGATCCCGCACCTGATGGCGCTGCAGCCGGAAGGCCTGAAGGCGCAGGCGGTCGCGTCCTACGCGCGCTGGCGCTACGGCGGCCAGGACATCAACCAGGTGATCGCCGCGGCCAGCCGCCGCATCGATGTCGACCTGGACCAGGTGGACGTGGCCCGCGCGCTGGCCGATACCCGCGCCTGCGTGCTGCTGCTGCACGGGCAGGGCGATCAGCACATTCCGGTCAGCCAGGGCCGCGAACTGGCCCAGGCCAATCCGCGCGCGCACTACATCGAGATGCGCGGCGAAGACCACATCACCCTGCCGCTGCGCCTGGACCTGCTGGCCGGCGTGGTCGACGACTGGATGGCGCAGGACGAACACCACCCGCGTGCGACCTGCCCGGCGCCGCAGCTGCCCGCCCAGGCCGAGTGGCTGGTGCGCGATACCGCTGTCGCGGTGCCCAGCCGCAGCTGAGCCAAGGGGCGCGCTCAGCGCAGCAGGACCGCACCGATCACGCCGATTCCGAGCAGCAGCATGATCGCGCCCGAACCGCGTTCCAGTGCAGGCAGTGCACGGCTGAAGCGGTGCAGGAGGCGGCGGTTGCCGATCGCCAGGGAAACCGCAAGATCCCAGAGCAGCACGGCAGCGGTCATCCACAGTGCGATGAGCAGGCGCAGGCGTCCACTGACGTCAGGGCCAGCGAGGAGGCTGGCCAGGCTGGCGTAGAACAGGCCGTTCTTCGGATTCAGCAGCGCCGACAGCAGCCCTTGCGCAGCCAGCACGCCCGCGCTCCTGACCGCGGCCACCGGCGCCGCACCAGCAGGATCCAGCGTGGAGGTTCCGGCATGGCTCTGGAACGCGATGCCCAGGTGGCACAGGTAGGCGCCGCCAGCGCACTGCACCGCAGAGAACAGCCAGCTGTCCTGCTGCAGCAGCGCGGTACCGCTGAAGGCCGCCGCAATGTAGGCCGCGTTGCCGGCGGTGATGCCCATGGCCGCCGCCGCGGCGCGCCGCCATCCGTGGACCATTGCGCTGCGCGCGATCAGGAAGAAGTCAGGGCCGGGCGACAGCAGGGCAAGGAAGTGCGCGCTCGCCACCATCAGGAACAACGCCATGGATCACCGCCTGCCGGGAAGGGAGCGGTAGTGTCCAGGCGCGTGGCGGATCTGTATTGAACGTGGTTGCGCGGCCGCGCCGCGGACTCAACGCCGGTAGTGGCCCGGCGTGGTACCGGTATGTGCCTTGAACATCCGCTGGAAGTGCGCCTGGTCGGCAAACCCCTGGTCCTGCGCAATGGCGGCCAATGACCGCCCATCGCGCAGCAACCGGCGAGAGGCATTGATGCGGCGGTTGAGCTGCCATGCACGCGGTGCCATGCCCGTGGCGTTGCGGAACGCGCGAATGAGTTGATAGCGGCCCATGCCGGCCCGCGCAGCCAGTTCGTCCAGCGGCACGTCCTGGCGGGCCGAGTGCTGCAGCCAGTCCAGCAGCGCGGGCAGGCGTGGATCAACGCGGCCCTTCACCGGCACGCTTGGCAGGGGTGTCGCGTCGGCGAGGGCAAATGAGCGCAGGAAGGTGAGCACGGCTTCGTTCTTGGCGGCAGGTGTTGCCGCTGAAAACAGCAGGGCATTCATCGCGCAGTAGTGCGCGTGCAGGGCGGGGTCATCACTGCTGCGTGCGTTCCCGGCCAAGGCCGCCAGTTCTGGCTGCTGCGTGCGCAGCCAGTCCAGTTCCACATGCAGCATCTGGTAGCTCCAGTCACGGCCTGGTAGCGGATTGCAGGCGTGCACGCACTCGGCCGGAATCCATACCACGCTGCCGGGGCGGAGCAGCACCGGGGCAGTGCCTGCGCCGCTGAAGACGCTGGCACCCCCATCCACCGCACCGATCGACAGGGTGGGATGGCTGTGCGGCCGATAGCAGGCGCGGCTGTGGCTGGCGCGGCGGCTTTCCAGGTGCGGCAGCGCCGGGGAGCGGAAGAACAGCGGCGGCCCATTGCCGTTGCGGGTGGCTGCGCGCGGTCGGATCACGGCAGGCGGCGTGCCAGTCCACGGGCCGAGGCGGCGACGCCGAGCAGCAGCGCGGCCACGCACAGGAAGGCGAAGCCCAGCGTGGTCAGGTGGGCCAGCCCACCGATGGCCGCCGGGCCGGCGAGGATGCCGGCGTAGCCCAGCGTGGTCACTGCGGTGATGGCGATGCTCTCCGGCATCGCGCGCTGCTGGCCGGCCATCGAGAACAGCGCCGGCACGATGTTGGCGCAGCCCAGGCCGACCATCACGTAGCCGACCAGTGCCACTGCGAAGGAGGGCACCAGCGTGGCCAGGGCGAAGCCCGTTGCCGCGGTGATGCCGCCGATGACGATCGTGGGCGTGCGGCCGAGGCGCTCGACGATGCCATCGCCGAACAGGCGCATGGCGGTCATCGCCAGGGTGAATACCGCGAAGCCGGCACCGGCCTGGTCACGCGGCACCTGCCGCACGTCGGCCAGGAACACCGCGCTCCAGTCGAGCATCGAGCCTTCGGCCAGGAACACGATGAAGGCCAGCACACTGATGAACAGCACCACGCCGTGCGGAATGGCCAGCATCGGGCCGTCATGAGCGATGCGCTGCGCGCGCCAGTGCGGCGCGGACAACAGGGCCACCACCAGCAATGCGCCGATCGACAGCAGGGCCGCCATCCACAGCGGCGTGCCCAGCAACAACAGGCCGGTCATGCAGCCGGCGCCGACGAAGCCGCCGATGCTGTAGAACGCATGGAAACCGGACATCATGGCGCGGCCGGCATCACGCTCGACCGCGACTGCCTGCATGTTCATCGTGCAGTCCATCGCGCCCACACCGGCGCCGAACAGGAACAGCGCCGCGCCCAGTGCCAGCGGCGAGGGCGCGAGCGACAGCAGCGGCAGCGCCAGCAGGATCAGCGCGGTGGTGATGACCATCAGGCGACGGCAGCCCAGGCGTCCGCTCAATGCGCCGGCCAGCGGCATGGCCAGCAGCGAGCCCAGGCCCAGGCAGAGCAGCACGGCGCCCAGGCTGGCATCGGACAGCCCGGCCTTGGCCTTGGCATAGGGCACCATCGGCGCCCAGGCAGCGGTGGCAAAACCGGGAATGAAGAAGGCGGCGCGGGTGGCGTGCTGCTGGGCACGCAGGGAAGAAGGCGTCATGCGCGGGGAAGGCTCCGGAGAATCCCTGCCATGAAAACGTTTTCAGTTGGCTTGGGCAAGTGCCATTCGTGTCATCCCGCGGCGAATACGAATGCAGCCCCTCCCGCCACACATGCAGAAGCCCGCGATACCGGTGGGCATCGCGGGCCTCGCTGCATGCTACGGCGCAGCGCTTACAGCGGCAGGTCGAACACCAGCACTTCCGCGTCGTTGCCGTTCTCCAGGGTCAGCTGTGCTTCGTCGCTGACCTGCAGCGCGTCGCCGGCATCGAGGGTGATGCCGTTGACCTGCAGCTGGCCACGGGCGACCTGCACGTAGGCGCCACGGCCATTGCCCAGAGCGTGGTGCAGCTTCTGGCTGCCATCGAGGATGGTGGCGTAGATGCGGGCGTCCTGCTGGATGCGCAGCGAACCGTCGGCACCGTCCGGCGAGGCGATCAGGCGCAGCTGGCCGCGCTTGGTCTCCGGCGCGAAGTGGGTCTCGCGGTAGGACGGCTCGATGTTCTCGCTGTCCGGGAAGACCCAGATCTGCAGGAAGTGCACCAGATCGGTGGCCGAGTGGTTGAACTCGCTGTGGCTGACGCCGCTGCCGGCGCTCATCACCTGCACGTCGCCGTAGCGCAGCACCGAACCGGTGCCCATCGAGTCCTTGTGCTCCAGCGCACCGCCCAGCACGTAGGAAATGATTTCCATGTTGCTGTGGCTGTGGGTGCCGAAGCCCTGGCCGCCGATGACCTTGTCTTCGTTGATGACGCGCAGCGGGCCGAAGCTGACGTAGCGCGGATCGTAGTAGCCGGCGAAGGAGAAAGTGTGGCGGGAAGACAGCCAGCCATGCTCGGCCAGGCCACGGGTAGCGCTCTTGCGGATCTGCAGCATGATGATTTCTCCTTGTTCGATGGTTTCGATGGGGCGGGGTGGGCCGGTGGCCGCTGTGTTTCCCCGTTGGAGAGAAGTATCCGCTTGCACCCCGGGTTTGAAAAACGGATAGTTTTGACAGCCATCATCGAAAATTTCGAATGCTCAAACTCAGCCTCGATGCCCTGCAGATCCTGGATGCCATCGACCGCCGCGGCTCGTTTGCCGCCGCCGGCAAGGCCCTGCACAAGGTGCCCTCGACCATCTCCTACACCGTGGCCAAGCTAGAGGAGGACCTGGGTGTGCAGCTGTTCGACCGGGTCGGCCCCCGCGCCGAGCTGACCGAGGCCGGTCGCGCGCTGCTGGACGAGGGTCGCCACCTGCTGCGCGCTGCCCGCGAGCTGGAGCTGCGGGTGCGCCGGGTGGCCTCCGGCTGGGAGGCCGAGCTGAGCCTGGCGGTGGATTCGATGTTCCCGACCTGGCTGCTGGGCCCGGACATTGCCGCGTTCCGTGCCATCGAAGCGCCGACGCGCCTGCGTCTGTTCGGCGAAGCCCTGTCGGGCACGTGGGAGGCGCTGTTGGACCGTCGCGCCGACCTGCTGGTGGCGGCGGCGGGCGAGGGCCCCAGTGGCGGCGGTTATGTGGTGGAGCCGCTGGGCAGCGTTGATTTCGTGTTCGCGGTGGCGCCGGATCATCCGCTGGCACAGGTGCCGGGCGTGCTGGGCCGCGAGCAGCTGGCCGAGCACTGCGCCATTGCCGTGTCCGATTCCGCGCGCCGCCTGCTGCCACGCACGGTGGGCCTGTTGATGGGCCAGGAAATGCTGACCGTGCCGGACATGGCCAGCAAGCTGAAGCTGCAGTGCCAGGGTGTGGGATTCGGTTTCCTGCCCGAGCCGTGCGCGCGCGCAGCGGTGGCGCGTGGCCAGCTGGTGATCCGCGAGGTGGAGGAGCCGAAGCCGGAGGAGACGTTCTGGCTGGCGTGGCGCACGGGTGAGGATGGTGCGGCATTGCGCTGGTGGCGCGAGCGGTTGCGGAGGCCGGAGCTGCTCGCGCAGTGGTGGCAGGCAATGGGGTAGATCCACGCCATGCGTGGATGAGGGTTTTCTTTTGCAGGGCTTGCAGCCCTGCACCTGCAGAAGCCGAAGCAACAGCAACAGCTGGTTATCCGTGGGATGGCGGGGTG
>DOKO01000272.1 GCA_003510825.1 Stenotrophomonas sp. | reverse complement strand
GGGTTGGATGGGCATCCGGCAATTGTAGAGCCGAGCCCATGCTCGGCTGTTCCAGGGGCAGCCGAGCGTGGGCTCGGCTCTACAAAAACGGCTTACAGCGCGTCTGCGTCCAGCTCGCCGGTACGGATGCGCACCACGCTGCCCAGGTCGTACACGAACACCTTGCCGTCGCCGATCTTGCCGGTACCCGCGGCCTTCACGATCGCCTCGACCACCAGTTCCACCTGGTCATCGGTCACCGCCACTTCCAGCTTCACCTTCGGCAGGAAGTCGACCACGTACTCGGCGCCACGGTACAGCTCGGTATGGCCCTTCTGCCGGCCAAAGCCCTTCACCTCGGTCACCGTAATACCGGTAACCCCACGCTCGGCCAGCGCTTCGCGCACGTCGTCGAGCTTGAACGGCTTGATCACCGCCATGACCATCTTCATCGTCGATCTCCTGTATTCCGGCGTGGAGGATAGCGCCTGAACGCGCCCGGCGCGAAACCGTCGGCGCCTGTGCGGGCGCGCGGCCCGCAAGTATCCTTATGCAGGTATGGCCTGCCAGGCCACGGAGTCCCCCATGATCGACCTGAACCACCTCGATGACCTTGCCCGCCGCCTGAGCGACCTGGTCCCGCCGGGCCTGCGCGAATCGCGCGAGGAACTGCAGGCCACCTTCAAGACCGCGCTGCAGGCCGGCCTGGCCAAGCTGGACCTGGTCACCCGCGAGGAATTTGAAGTGCAGCGGGCGGTGCTGCTGAAGACGCGCGAGAAGCTGGATGCACTGGAAGCGACTGTGCGTGAGCTGGAACAGGGTCGCAGCCCCGACGCCTGAGTTCGCCACACCGGGCACCGGACGCCCCTCGATCCCGACAGGAGTCACGATCATGTTTCGATGTCTTGCTGTGTTGTTCGCGCTGGCCCTGCCCGGCGCTGCGATGGCCGCCGACGGCCTGGATCCTGCAGCCACCGAGCGCTGCGTGGCCTGGATGAAGGAACGGCCATCCAGCGCACCGGCCGAGGTCCGCACGGTCGCACCCGATACGCTCTGTGCCGACTTCACCAGCAGCCTGACCCGTGATAGCCGCGATGCGTTCCTCACGCAGATGGCGAACATCCCTGCAGACATCACCCCGCAGGTGATCGTGCGCTCGCTGGGCGGCGACGTCGAACTGGGCATGGACATGGGCGATGCGATTCTTGATCGCAAGGCCAGTGTCCATGCCTATCAGGTGTGCGTATCGTCCTGCGCCAACTACCTGTTCCTGCCCGCGCGCACGCGCCACGTCATGGCCGACAGCGTCGTGCTGTTCCATGGCGGCATCGTGCCCCGCATGAAGAAGCTGCCCGACGTCACCGCCGAAGGCAGGCAACGCCTGCAGCGCAACATCGAGCGGCAGGATGCGTTCCTGCGCCGCGCGTCGATCTATCCGCAGCTGTTCGAATGGATGGACCGGCTCAACCAGCCCAATCTCATTGTCATGCGGCACTGCCCCACCGACCGCAAGGTCACCTTGATGCAGCTCTCTGATGCGGTACTGGCTGGCATCGGCGCGCCGGTGTCGAGCAACGCAGGCCCGCGCAGCCAGGAAGCGGTCGATGCGCTGGTGGCACGCTACGGGCCGGCGATGGCCGTGTGTTACTGGGACCACCCGGTAAAGCTCTGACCTGCTCTCCCCCGATCTGGGGCAGATCAGCGGCAGTAATACGGCGTTGCCACGAAGTGCAGCACCTTTGACGGCGATGCAGCAATCGTCCCGGCATCGCCGAACGTTGCGTAGTTGATCGTGCGTCGCAGCGTCGCCTTGGGGGCAATGCGATGCTCACCGCAGCCACCGGGGCAATACACGCTGGAGAAACTGCTGCTCGGCGCCAGCGCCTGTGCATCGACCTGCAGGTAGGCCGATTCCTGCGACACATCAAAACCGCCGATGTCATTTGGCCAGCTCTCACCAGAGACGCACATCGCGCGCGTGTCCAGAGAGGTCAACGTGATCTCGAATCTGCGCGCGTCAGCGTTATCGACTATATCCAGCCGGAATTTTTCCGCCGGCGGACGCTGGAAGGGTGTTGCGCAGGACGCCAGCAACGCCGCCAGTCCCAGCAGGATGCGTCCGCGTGGCCATGCCATACAAAACTCCTTCCCTGGTGAATGTCAGACCCGAACGTCGGGCTCGGCATGGGCGCTGCGATCGGCATGATGACACGGCCGTGGACCAAGGCCCGTCACCGCTGGTCGGCACGCCCTTGCGCAGCCTGCCACGGTGCCTCAGCGGCCCGCACTGACCGGTATCGCGGCCATCTCACCGATGGCCTGCACCACCGCTGCGGGGTCCTCCTTCGCGATGCTGTGGCCAGTAGCAACATAGCGATGCACGCCGCGCGCGAAGGTCGAGAACAGCAGCGCGTGCTGCGCCTTCCAGATCACCTTGCCCGCCGCGGTTTCCTCGAAGACGAGTGGCTTGTCGGCCAGCTGGGTCGCGGTCAGCAGTACCACTGGCACGTCCGGCATCGCACGCTCGCTCGCCGCATCTGCCGCATCAAGCTGCTCGACCAGCGCGCGGTAGTCTGCGGCCATCGAAGGCGGCAGCATCGCCAGCAGCGCGTCGTCATCCGCCTGCACCCGCGCCGCATCCGCCTTCATGTAGGCGAGGCGCTGGCCCATCGTTGCCGGGTCCACCAGCACGATGCCGCGCACGCGCTGCGGATGGCGCCGCGCGAACTCCGTCACCAGCAGCCCGCCGTAGGAATGACCCACCAGAATCACCTGCTGGCCAGGCGCGACGGTCTCGATCAGCGCGCTCAGATCACTCAGGTGGTCATCAATGCGCTTGGTCACGCCATCGCTGCCTGACTTGCCCAACCCTGCCCGCGCATAGGCGACGCTCCGGTAGTCGGCCCCCAGGCCGGCGATCACCTGCTTCCACGCAGCCGGGCCTTGGCCGAAGCCGGCCTCGAAGACCACCGTGGTGTTGCCCGACCCCGTATCCTCGCCCTGCAGCGTGTAGCCCCCGCGCTTGACCGAAATCTCGCCTGCGTGCGCCAGACCGGCGGTCGCCAGCAGGAGGGTCGCTGCCCACATCGTCATTGCCTTGCCCATGGAACATCCCCTGTGCGGGCGCACGCAGACCCGTGGAAAGTGGAGGCTGGCGCTGGAGCGCCACGCCACGACTTGCGGCAAATCGTGCTGGTAATGTAGTTACCTACAACACCACACACCCCTGCCATAGGTCATGACTGTCAGCTGTGGGCGATCTCCTATCCGCGCGCTCTGAAAACCCTGATGGCGGTCAGTTGCACCCGCGTCGCACCATCAAGCACCTCTCCGCAGGAACCACACATGAGCCTGGCGCTGGTCTACAGCCGTGCCCGCGCCGGGGTCGATGCCCCGCTGGTGCGGGTGGAAGTGCATCTGTCCGGCGGCCTGCCGGTCACCCAGATCGTCGGCCTGGCCGAAGCCAGCGTGCGCGAGTCGCGCGAGCGCGTGCGTGCCGCCCTGCTCTGCGCGCGCTTCGATTTCCCGCAGCGGCGCATCACCTTGAACCTGGCCCCGGCCGACCTGCCCAAGGAAGGCGGCCGCTACGACCTGGCCATCGCGTTGGGCATCCTCGCCGCCAGCGGCCAGGTCGAGCCGCAGTCGCTGCTGGGTTACGAGTTTCTCGGCGAGCTGGGCCTGACCGGCGAACTGCGTCCGGTCAGCGGCGCGCTGCCCGCCGCGATTGCTGCCGCCGAGGCCGGGCGCATCCTGGTGGTGCCGCCGGGCAATGCCGCCGAGGCCGCCCTGGCCGAGCACGCCGACGTGCGCGTGGCCCGCACCCTGCTGGAATGCTGCGCCGGGCTGGGCAACCCGCGCCTGCTGCCGCCGGTGCAGCGTGTGGACACCACGCCACTGCCCCTGCCCGACCTGGCCGACGTGCGCGGGCAGGCACACGCGCGTCGCGCTTTGGAAGTCGCCGCCGCCGGTGGCCACCATCTGCTGCTGATCGGCAGCCCCGGCTGCGGGAAAACCCTGCTGGCCTCGCGCCTGCCCAGCCTGCTGCCGGATACCGAGCAGGACGAAGCGCTGCAACTGGCCGCGATTGCATCGGTGAGTGGCGAAGGGCTGGACCCGAGGCGCTGGCGGCAACGGCCGTTCCGCGCGCCGCACCACAGCGCGAGTGCGGCGGCCTTGGTGGGCGGCGGCAATCCACCCTGCCCCGGCGAGATCTCGCTGGCGCATCACGGCGTGCTGTTCCTGGACGAGCTGCCGGAATGGAACCGCAGCGCCCTGGAGACGCTGCGTGAGCCCTTGGAATCCGGACATATCCGCATCGCGCGTGCGGCGCGCAGCGTGCAGTACCCGGCGCGCTTCCAGTTGGTGGCGGCGATGAACCCGTGCCCGTGTGGATGGGCGGGCGACCGCAGCAACCGCTGCCTGTGTACCGATGAGCGCATCACCCGCTACCGCGCGCGGGTATCAGGGCCCCTGCTGGACCGCATCGACCTGCACATCAGCGTGGCCAGGATGGATGCGGTGGAGCTGCGGGAAAGCACACCGCTCGGCGAGCCGAGTACGGTGGTGCGGGCACGGGTGGAAGCGGCGCATGCACGGCAACGCGCACGGGGCGGCTTGAATGCGCATCTGCCACCGGCAGCGCTGCGGGCGTGCACGCGGTTGAGCGAGGGCGATCAGGATCTGCTGGAGCAGGCGATCGAGCGGCTGCAGCTGTCGGCGCGGGCGATGCACCGGATTCTGCGGGTGGCCCGCACGATTGCGGATCTGGATGCGTGCGAGGGAATCGGGACGGCACACCTGGCGGAGGCGATTGGCTATCGGCAGTTGGATCGTGGGAAGACGGGGAGCCAATAGTCCCGCGTGCCCCAGGTGTGAAGGGAGTCAAGCATTGCAGATTCGAGGGCGACTACCATCAGATTCCAGCACCTGGTCAGGAAGGATCCAACAGTGCTCACCGCCCGAGTCCTCACCCTCATCATGGCCGCTGGAGCATCCCTTTTCTCACCCTCCATGATCGCCGCCGCACAGGGGGATGGGGTCACAGAGTCATTTGCGGGAAAAGTGGGGATAACGTACGAAGAGGCCGCGCAGAGACTGGCGCTGCGAGAGGAAGCGATCAAGCTTCTGATCAAGCTCGATTCAACCATCACGACCCGATTTGCTGGGAAGGACTTCGTCGAGAACCCCATGGTGATCACCATCAGACTCAAGGGTGATGATCCGGTTGCACCGCAGTTCGTAAAGACGCCGCACGGAACGGTTTCAATCGTGTTCGTGGTCGGTGCGACTTATTCGCTGGAGGATCTGCGGACCGTCATTGATTCGGGGAAGGTCCGGCAGACATTCCCCGAGGCGCATGGACTCGGAATTGATGGACAACGGGGAGAAATCTATGTCGATCTCCCGGATGAGTACTTCGACGCTGACCATGTGCTGGCGCGAGAGGCCGCGACGCGCTCCATTGGGGTCCCGATCCAGCTGCGCAGATCACGCGCTGCGGCGCGAAACCTCTGACGCTGCATGCGGCCCTGTCTGCAGCGAGACTGTCAGGCACCGCGCGACCAGTGCCACCAGAGAAGGATCGCTCCTTCCTGCTTGACCGCAGCTTGAGGCGGCTCAAATAGACGCTAGCGCCGTCCCTCGGCGCGGGCAGCCTGCTCCTCTGCCTGCCTGGCCATCTCCAACGCCGCATCCACCTGCGGCAGAGCCAGATCCCGCACAGCAAACAGCCCAAGTGCCGATTCGCGCGTGCGGTACGTTACGGTCAAGCCAGTGGGCAGGATATTTCCCGCCAGATGCTCGTCGCAATGCCCGATGGGCAGCGGTCCGCGCTCAGTCTGCAGTACAACAGCGAGGTGCGTGCAGGGTCGCTGGTACAGGCGCGCGCGCGCAGAGGGCTCGTGCCTTGCGCTGTACATCACGATCCCACTTCGGGTGTGCTCGACCCCGAAGGCGGAGGCCAGGACCAGGCCCGCGCCGTAGACGGTGAACACCCAGGCAGCCCCCAGTGCCACCGGAATCAACACCCATATCGGGGAGTACGGCGAACGCGCCAGCCTGCGCCTGCCATGAAGAGGTGAGTAAACCTCCTTGGGCCTGGGCTGCGCCCACACGGCCCAGAAAGTGGCGGCCACCGCAATGACGCCGCCGGCGATCAGCAATCCCCTGCTGGGTTGAAACTCCGAATTCGCAAACCCGATCACGCCCAGCAGCCCGGCGATCACAAATACCCACTCAACCAGCGATCCACGCATGGGCGACATTCTCGTCAGCCGCGGCTGCGGCGGGAAGAATGCTACCGCGACAGGCAGGCTTGCGTCCCCTGCTCAGATGAGCCGGACCAACCCGCCTCAGCCCGATGCAAACGGATTGATGTAACCGCGACGCGCGGCCAGTGTCACCGCATGCGTGCGGTCATGGACGCCCAGCTTGCCGAAGATCGTCTTCAGGTGCGCCTTGATGGTTTCGACCGACAGGTGCAGATGCGAAGCGATCTGTTTGTTCGCCAGCCCATCGGCCACCAGCTGGAGAATGACGATTTCCTTCTCGGTCAGCGGATCATCCAGTGCGTGCGCCGCCAGCTCGCATGCAATCTCGGCAGACACCGCACGACGGCCGGCATGCACGGCGCGAACCGCATCGACCAGTTCCGAGCGGATGCCGTTCTTCAGCAGATACCCCATGGCACCCGCACGAATGGCGCGGGCGGCATTCGCATCGCCTGGGTAGGTCGTCAGAACAAGAATCCGGGCCTTGAGCGAGAGCCGGCGTATCTCGGCGATGGCTTCCACGCCGCCCACGCCCGGCATCTGCACGTCCATCAGCGTTACGTCGGGCAGCAGTTGCCGGTACATCGCGATGGCCTCTGCCCCATCCGATGCTTCGCCAACCACCTCCATGTCCGCTTGCCGGTTGAGCAGCATGCTGATGCCATCGCGCACCATCGCATGGTCGTCAACCACGAGGACGCGTATGCGGGCAGGACTTTGCGGTGCGGATTGCATCTGTGGCTCCTTACCGTCCGAAGCGTCCGAAGGGGCGCCGTTCGTCGCGCTTGTAGGCGATGGCGCCGGGCACAGAGAGTACGACTTCCGTACCCCCTTCGGCGAGCGGCTCGACGCACAGGCGGGCACGCAGCTTGCGCGCACGCTCGGCCATGCCCACCAGTCCGAAATGGCCGTCCCTGCCACCGCTGGCGGCGACGCCCGGCGCGATGCCCACCCCGTCATCGACCAGCCGCAGGCCGAAATTCGAATCAAAGCGGATCTCCACCGTCACCCGTCCCGCCGCGGCGTGCTGGCGGATGTTGTGCAGCGCCTCGCCCGCGATGGCGGTGACCTCCTCCAGTGCGAGGGGATCCAGCCGGCGCGGCGAGCCATGCATCGCCATCGCCACCTGCACGGCGGGGTCGAATCCCGTCTGGGCGATCAGGTCGCACATGACCTGCTCGATGTTGCCCTCCTGTTGTGTGCGCAGCTCCCGCACCCGATCGCGCCCCTCCGCGATCACCCGGTCGGCGGTATCGATCGCGGAGACCAGCGATGCGCGCCCCGGATAGTCGGGTGGCAGATCATCCGCCGCCAGCTGGAAGCGAAGCGTCAGCGCCTGGATGGCCTGCAGCAGCGTGTCGTGCAGCTCGCGCGCGATGCGTTCACGCTCCTCCACGCGCTCGGCCATCCGCAACCTGACGCTTCGCGCGACGGCGCGCAGCCGCAGCGAGTAGGCAACCCACAGCAGCAGAACCAATGCGGCGGCGCACAGCAGCCGGAAGGGCCAGCTCTGCACGAACGTCGGGCGGATCTCGATGTCGAGCCGGGCACTCTGCTGGCTCCAGACCCCGTCGTTGTTGGTGGCCATCACCTGGAAGCGGTACTGCCCCGGCCCGAGATTCGAGTACGAAACGGTGCGCCGCGTGCCCGCGTCGACCCATTGCTCGTCCACGCCGTCGAGCTTGTACTTGAAGTGGACGCGCTGCGGCACGGTGAAGCTCAGGCCGGCGTAGGTGATGTCGAGGGTGCGGGTGCCGGCCGCCAGCGTGAGCTTGGTCGGGTCGCGCCAGGTGCGCCCCCCGCTTGAAAGCGCGCGGATGGTGACAGGCGGTGCGATCTTGTTCGACGGCAGGTGCGCCGGATCGATGTAGGCAGCACCTTGGCGGTTGAGGAACCAGATCCGGCCATCGCCCGCCAGCACGCTCTGGGTACCCGCGAATCCGCCTTTCTGGACGGTACTGGCCAGGCCGTCCAGCGCATCAAGCTTCGTATAGGGCAGCGGCGCCTGCGGATCGTCGAAGGCGCGATCGAAATCGACGGTGGCCACCTTGTACGCGCCCGTGCGGCTGAAAAGCCAGGTTTCGCCGTCCGGCGTCTGCTGCAGCGTCCGCACCCAGGTAATCCAGGGGAAGCGTCGCTCGTCCAGCTGGCGCAGCCGGTCGCCTCGCATTCTCACCAGACCGCTGCTGCCACTCACGAACAGGTCGCGCGAGCCCGGAAGGTTGCCGGGCAGGATCGCCCACGGCGTACCGATGCCAGTGGGAGCGAGCCGGATCGTCTTCAGACGGTCGCCCTCCAGCAGGGCAACATCAGGCGGCACGATCAGCGCAAGGTTGCCGGCGGGCGTGGTGGTCAGGTCCCACAGGTTGAGCTTGGCCAGCTCGCCCGACGCGCGGTGCCAGCCCTCCCCGTCGCGCCACATCAGCTGGCCGCTGGCGAGGCCAAGCCAGAGGCGTCCGCCCGCGTCTTCGGCGCAGGCAATCCTCCCCTCCTCGCCCGGATAACCCGGCCCGACCACCGCCTGCTGGCCGTGGAGCAACAGCGTCTGGCTGCGCTCCACCACCCACACGCCACCGTCGCGTGCCGGGCACATCGACGCCTCGTCACTGTCGAGGGCACGGATCGGCTCGGGCTCCGCTCCCGGCGGCGCACGGAACAGGGTTCTCCGCGTGGCCACATACACGCTGCCATCGCGCGCCTTGGCCATCGTCAAGCCAAAGGCGGGATCGGCCGGTATCGCGGCCTCCTGGATCGCACTCGCGCGACGGAACTGATCGATCCCGCTCTCGGTCGCGATCCAGACATTGCCCTCCCGGTCGACGAACGGCACGTAGCTGATGTCGGAGGTGAGCCCGTTGATTTCCCGGAACGGATCCACGCTCCCGGCAGGCGTTGCACGCGGAGAGAAGGGATCCGCGATATGGAACACGCCGACCGCGCCCGTCGTGCCCCACAGCCCGCCATCGTGGTCGAACGCGAAGGCGGCCCGGGAGGTGCCCGGCAAGGCTGGAAAGACGATTGCCCCCTTTGCAGGGGCGCCGTCAGGGCCGAACAGCATCCGGGTGCCGGCCGCATCGGAGGTCCACAAGGTCCCCTTGCGGTCGAGGGCGATCTTGGGCCGCCCGGACAACCGCACGTCCATGATCTGGAACCGGTCGGCGCCGGGGGCCAGCAGGGCCAACGTGCCACTCCCACCGTCCTCCGCGCTCAGCGCGACCCACAGCCCCCCATCCCGGGCTACGACCAGATCCATGACGTAGCCAGGGGGCAGCGCCAGCGTCTCATCCACGCGCTCCCAACCGGCATCACCCAGCCGTTGCAGCCGCTTGTCCAGGCCGAGCGAAGAGGCCCAGATCGCCCCGTCCGGCGTCTGCGCGAAGGCCGCCAGGCCTCGTGGAGGATCCGGCATGTGCATGTCCTGCAGGGCGCCGTGCCGGTAGACCGCCACGCCGCCGGTATCGCGCAGGCCCACCCACAGCTCGCCGTTGCTGTCGGTCATCAGCGCCGACGGTGATGCATGGCGTCGTCCCGACCCCTCCGGCCAGTCGATCGGCTCGAACGTCGCACCGTCGAACCGGTACAACGTGTCACCCGCGAACCACAGGTAGCCATCGGCCGTCTGCGCGATGCGCAGCACGCCGTCCGGCGCACCATCATCGGCGGCCACCCGCACATGCTTGAACGGCGCGAAACCGGCCGGCGAGCGCTGGGCAAGGCAGGCCGAGGCGAAGAACAGCACGCTGATGGCCAGCAGCAGCGCCAACGCCGTCGGAGCGGTTCGGGACCGGGTCATTGCACTGTCACCCATTTCGCCTTGCCGGCGCAGACAGCGGGTCTGTCAGTCAGGCCAGTATTGGAGATAACCGAGGTTTCGACAATCGGTCCGTCCGACCTCCCCGGGCGGGTTCAGGGGTGCGGAGTGAAGTGGGTATCAGTCGGGCCGACACCGGTGATGTAGACAACGGCCGGCGCATTACGGGTCAGCGCGAAATGAGCATCATCGGCCGGCTCGGTGTAGAAGCTGCCGGCCGGCAGTTGTTTCAGGCGGTCCTCGGTCAACACGGCCCCGTAGCCGAAGTACCAGGTGCCGCTCACAACGACCGCACTTCGTGCATCACGGTGCGTGTGTGCCGCGATCCGGGTATGCGGCGGCACACGGATTTCGATGGAATAGGGGCCGGGCTTGCTGGGGTCGCCCATCAGCACGGTGGTCCGGATGCCATCGATGCCGGAGGTGCCGGGCCCTGCGCCGCCCTTGCTTAGGCTGGCAATCTCACCCGGTGTCAGCCGGGCCTGTCCGCTGCCAACATCCGCATGCGCTGCCAGTGCGAAGGCAATGCCGCACAGCGCGGCAGCGAGGGCACGCGCGTTCACTGTTTTCCCCCCAGGAACGCGACGACACGGGTGACCGTGGCCGCGGGGTTCTCTTCCATGATCCAGTGCCCGGAGTCCGCAATGGTGCCTTCGGTTACGTCCGATGCCGCTGCACGCATCACGACGGCCATGGTCAGTCCGAACGACTTCTCGCCGCCCAGCGCCAGGACCGGCATGGACAGCCGATTGCCGGCCGCCAGCCACGCGCGGTTGTCGGCCGCATCCTGATCGAAGGCGGCGAACTGCGCGAAGCCCGAACGCATGGCGCCGGGGCGGGCGTAGAGGGCCGCGTAATGCTGGCGCGAGCGTTCATCGAAACGATCGGGATGCGCGGAGAATTCGTTCCAGAAGCGATCCAGGTAGATGCGCTCGCGGCCCGCCACAAGCCGCTCCATGTCCGGGCCGCCAAACCGGAAGTGCCAGAGCAGCGGCGTTTTCAGGATCTCGTCCCAGGGGCCCACGCCAGGCACCGGCGCATCGATCAGCACCAGGCGGCCGACCCGCTCCGGCTGCTGCGTGGCCAGCGCAAAGGCCACCATGTTGCCGATGTCGTGCGCGACGATGTCGTAGCGCTCGACGCCCAGCGAGGCGAGCAGCGCCTGCATGTCACGCCCCTGGTTCATCTTGTCGTAGCCGCCGGCCGGGTGGGAGGAAAGCCCCATTCCCCTCAGATCGGGCACGATAACCGTGTGCGTGTTCTCCAGTGCGGCGGCAAGGGGCGCCCACATGTCGCCCGTCTCGCCGTAGCCATGCAG
>DOKO01000196.1:1114-11182 GCA_003510825.1 Stenotrophomonas sp. | reverse complement strand
TCGCTTTCCTCGATGTGCTCGGCCTGGCGCTTCTGCTTGTCGGTGTAGGCGGATTTGTCGCCACGGGGCATGTCGCTTCTCCTGTGAGGGACGGTCAGGCCAGCAGGCGCAGCTTCGGTTCGCGCGCCCATTGGCGGGTGGCTGCGGCAGCGAGGAAGGCCTTGGCGTCTTCCGCTTCGACGATGCCGGCGTCGTTGCCCACGCGCGCCGCCTTCAGCAGCGCCTGGCCGCCGGCATCGCTGGCAATGGCCTTCAGGTGTGCCCACGCGTGGCTGACGAACTCGACGGCGGCGGCTTCCCTGGCCAGCGCCTTGGCGCCCTCTGCACTGAGCACCACGGCCACGGCGTCGAACACGGCCGAGGGTGTGCCGGCCAGCTGGCCATCGGCGGTCTGCCGCTTGCCGTCGCTGAGCGTGGCACCGCCCACTTTCGGCGCTACCAGCTTCACCTCGGCACCGGCTTTCTGCGCGGCCTTGCGCAGGCTGGCGATCAGCCCCGCATCGGAGCCCTCATCGAACAGGATGCCGATGCAGCGCCCCTGCAGCGTGTCTTTTGTGCGGCCGATGATGCGCACCTCGGGAACCGCAGCCATGTCCTGTGCCGGGGTTGCGGTCGGTGCGGCGTCGGGCAGGTCGGCGAGGGCCAGGCCGTCGGCCACGCGCCTGGCCAGCGACTCGTCGATGTTGCGCAGATGGCTGACGGTACGTACGCGCACCTTCAGCGTTTCCACCTTGGACAGCTCGAACACCAGCGCCGAGGCGAGGTGCGCCTGCTCCGGCTTTTCCAGGCTGCGGAAGAACGCACGCGCCTGGCTGTAGTGGTCGGCGAAGCTTGCCGCACGCGTGCGTCCCTTGCGGCCATCATCGGCGGTGGCATGGCTGCGGAAACCGGCCGGGGTTTCGCGCGGGCTGTCGTCTTCCAGTGAGCTCGGGTCGTAGGCCACGCGCCCCTTCGGCACCTGCATCTGCATGTGGCCGTCGCGCTGGTGGTTGGCGAACGGGCACTTCGGCGCATTCACCGGAATCTGGTGGAAGTTCGGCCCGCCCAGGCGGATCAGCTGCGTGTCCAGGTACGAGAACAGCCGGCCCTGCAGCAGCGGGTCGTTGCTGAAGTCGATGCCCGGCGGCACGTTCGCGGGGCAGAACGCCACCTGCTCGGTTTCGGCGAAGAAATTGTCCGGCCAGCGATCCAGCACCATCCGCCCGATCACCTTCAGCGGCACCAGCGACTCGGGGATGATCTTGGTCGGGTCGAGGTGATCGAACGGGAACGCCTCGGCCTCTTCTTCGGTGAACAGCTGCACCGCCAGTTCCCATTCGGGGAAGTCGCCGCGCTGGATCGCCTCGAACAGGTCGCGCCGATGGAAATCGTTGTCGGCCGCCTGCAGCTTCAGCGCTTCGTCCCACACGGTGGACTGGATGCCCAGCTTCGGCCGCCAGTGGAACTTGACGAAGGTGGACTCGCCGGCCTCGTTCAACAGGCGGAAGCTGTGTACGCCGAAGCCTTCGATCATGCGCAGCGATCGAGGAATGCCACGGTCGCTCATCGCCCACATGATCATGTGCATCGATTCGGGCATCAGCGAAATGAAATCCCAGAACGTGTCATGCGCACTGGCGGCCTGCGGGAATGCGCGGTCCGGTTCCATCTTTACCGCATGCACGAGGTCGGGAAACTTCATCGCATCCTGGATGAAGAATACCGGGATGTTGTTGCCGACCAGGTCCCAGTTGCCTTCCGGGGTGTAGAACTTGACCGCGAAGCCACGCACGTCGCGCGGGGTGTCGACCGAACCGGCACCGCCGGCCACGGTGGAAAAACGGGTGAACACCGGCGTCTTCGTGCCGACCTCGGTCAGCACGCGCGCACGGGTGTACTTCGCCAGCGAACGGGTCAGTTCGAAGTAGCCATGGGCCGCGCTGCCGCGCGCATGCACGATGCGCTCGGGAATGCGCTCATGGTCGAAGTGGGTGATCTTCTCGCGGAGGATGAAATCCTCCAGCAGGGTGGGGCCGCGCGGGCCCTCGCGCACCGAGTTCTGGTTGTCGGCCACCGGAATGCCCTGCGCGGTGGTCATCGGCGGATGTGTGCCGCCGGCCTGCAGGTGTAGTTCGCCACCCTCGCCGCGCTGCTGGGTCGGGGTTTTTTGGGACGGGGCGGGTGCGCGCTTGCCGGTCGGCTTGCTGGCGGCCATCGGGGGTTTCTCCGGGGTACGTGGGGGGCAGGCCATGACAGTCGCCCCCGGGCCGTTAACCCATGGTCCGCCGCGGGTGAACGTACAGGCAAAACCGGGCTCGGGTATGCTTGCCGCATGCGAGTCGAGCCCACCGACATCGAAGCCCTGTTCGACGCCATTCCGGACGTGCTGTTCTTCATGAAGGACCGCCAGGGCCGCTACACCCACGTCAACCAGACCATGCTGCGGCGGCTGGGTCTGCGTGCGCGCAAGGATGTCATCGGCCGTACCGCCGCCGAGATCTACCCGACCGGCCTGAGCGCGGACTACGTCGACCAGGACGCGCGCGTGCTGTCCGGCGAGGTGATCGAGAACCTGATGGAGCTGCACCTGTTCGCCAACCGCGAACCGGGCTGGTGCCTGACCTGCAAGCGGCCGCTGCTGGTGGATGGCAGCATTGAGGGCTTGATCGGCATCTCCCGCGACCTGGGCCAGAAGGACAGCCTGGGCAGCCAGTACGAGCAGCTTCGCCTGGCCCTGGCCCACCTCAACGCGCACTACGCCGAAAACGTGCGCATGCAGACCCTGCTGGACATCACCGGCTTCTCGCTGTCCAAGCTGGAGCGCAGCTTCCGCAAGGTGTTCCAGATGACCCCGCAGCAGGTGCTGACCCGGCTGCGCATCCAGATGGCCATGCACCTGCTGCACGGCGACGACAGCATCGCCTGCATCGGCCAGGCCTGCGGTTTCAGCGACCAGAGCGCGTTCACCCGCAAATTCAAGGCTGAAACCGGTTTCTCGCCGCGCGCCTACCGGGCGCGTATTGGAGAGAATGTCGGTGGCACTCTCGGCGAAGCCATGCTGCCCTGAGCGGTCTGCTGCACTGTGCCTATCCCCGTGGGTGGGGGACAATGTAAGGTGACGCCCCTGTAGCCGCCGCCAGTCCCGCCGATGCCCGCCAGCCCCGTTACGCCTGCCTCGTCTTCCCGCCTCGGCCATTCGCTCAAGCCCCGCCAGCTGATCATGATGGGCCTGGGCAGCGCGATCGGCGCCGGCCTGTTCCTCGGTTCCGGCGTGGGCGTGCAGGCGGCCGGCCCGGCCGTGCTGGTGTCCTATCTCGTCGCCGGCGCGCTGGTGATCATCGTGATGAACGCCCTGGGCGAAATGGCGGCGGCCAAACCGACCAGCGGCGCGTTCTCGGTATATGCGGCCGATGCCATGGGCGCCACCGCCGGTGCCACCGTAGGCTGGCTGTGGTGGGTGCAGCTGGTCATCGTCATCGCCGCCGAGGCGGTGGGTGCGGCCGGCCTGCTGGCCACGGTCTGGCCGGTGGTACCGGTCCCGATGGCGGCGCTGGCCTTCATGCTGTTCTTCACTGCGATCAACCTGCTCGGGGTGAAGAATTTCGGCGAGTTCGAATTCTGGTTCGCGATCCTCAAGGTGGCGGCGATCCTGGCCTTCATCGCCATCGGCATCGCCCTGCTGATGGGCTGGCTGCCGCAGGTGGCTTCGCCGGGGCTGAGCAACTTCACCCAGCACGGCGGCTTCGCGCCCAAGGGCCTGGCCGGCATCGGCGCGGCCCTCCTGGTGGTGGTGTTCGCCTTTGGGGGCACCGAGATCGTGGCGGTGGCCGCGGCCGAGACCGAAGACCCCGAGCGCAGCATCGCCCGTGCCATCCGCACCGTGGCCTGGCGCATCCTGGTGTTCTACATCGGCTCGCTCAGCGTGATCATCGCGGTGGTGCCGTGGACCAGCGAATCGCTGAAGTCGCCGTTTGCCGCCGTGCTCGCGGTCGCCAACATTCCGGGCGCGGCCACCGCCATCACCCTGATCGCGGTGATCGCACTGCTGTCGGCGCTCAATGCCAACCTCTACGGTGCCTCGCGCATGATCTATTCGCTGGCGCAGCGCCGTGAGGCACCGGCCGTGCTGGGCTGGACCGACCCGCGCCAGGTGCCGGTCATTGCCGTGCTGGCCAGCGTGCTGTTCGGTTTCGCCGCCACCATCATGGAGCTGCTGTTCCCGGACAAGGTGCTGCCGGTGCTGCTGAACATCGTCGGCTCCACCTGCCTGCTGGTGTGGACGCTGTCGCTGGTCTCGCAGCTGGTGCTGCGCCGCCGGGCCGACCGCCTGGGCACCCGCCTGCCGTTCCGCATGGCCGGCTTCCCGTGGCTGACGGTGTGCGCGCTGGGCATCCTGGCGCTGATCTTCGGCCTGCTGCTGAGCGAGGCGCATACGCGCCTGCAGTTCCTGTCGATGGTGGCGCTGACCGCCGTCATCGCCGCTGGCAGCGCCATCGCCCGGCGCATGCGCGAAGCCTGATCGGGTAGCGCCGAGCCATGCTCGGCGGGCGCAGGAATTCAGCCGAGCATGGCTCGGCTCTACAGAAGGCATACATCCGTCGTGCCATCCTGATCGCGTGGGCCGTCACCGGCCCGTCGAACAGGAGTACCGCATGCTGCGCAGTCGCCCGTTCCTGATGTTCACCGGCCAGGCCGAGGCCGCCATGGCCCTGTACGCCGACGCCTTCGCCGATTTCCGCCTGCTGGCCCTGCAGCACCACCCTGAAGGTGCCGGCGCCGGCGTGCCCGGCCAGGTGCGCCAGGCCATCTTCCTGCTGGGGGGCACGCACTACCTGTGCTTCGACAGCCTGGACGTGCACGACTTCACCTTCAGTCCGTCGATCTCGCTGTTCGTCGAATGCGCCGGCAGCGAGCAGTTCGAGCGTGCGGCACGCGTGCTGGGCGAGGGCGGGCACTGGCTGATGCCGGTGGGCGACTACGATTTCAGCAACCGATACGGCTGGGTGCAGGACCGCTACGGCGTGTCGTGGCAGCTGAGCCTGGGGCAGATGCCGGACCCGTGAGGCACAACGAAAACGGCCCGCTTGCGCGGGCCGTTCCGTTTACCGGTCAATCGAGCGCTTACGCCTCGACTTCGTCGTCCTTGTAGGCATCGACCGGGATGCAGGCGCACATCACGTTCTTGTCGCCGTACACGTTGTCGACGCGGGCCACCGGCGGCCAGTACTTCTGCAGCTTCAGGCTCGGCAGCGGGAAGGCGGCCAGCTCACGCGGATAGGCGTGGGTCCACTCGCTGGCGGTCACCGCCGTCGCGGTGTGCGGGGCTTTCTTCAGCGGGTTGTCCTCGCGGTCCAGGCGGCCGTCTTCGATCGCGCGGATTTCCTCGCGGATCTGGATCATCGCGTCGATGAAACGGTCCAGCTCGTGCAGCGATTCGCTCTCGGTCGGCTCGACCATCAGCGTGCCGGCGACCGGGAAGCTCAGGGTCGGGGCATGGAAGCCGAAGTCGATCAGGCGCTTGGCCACGTCTTCGGCGCCGATGCCGCTGGTCTTCTCCAGCGGACGCACGTCGAGGATGCACTCGTGCGCCACCAGGCCGTTGCGGCCGGTGTACAGGGTCTTGAAGTGCGGAGCCAGGCGCTTGGCGATGTAGTTGGCGTTGAGCTGGGCCACCTGGGTGGCCTTGCGCAGGCCTTCGCTGCCCATCATGGCGATGTACATCCAGCTGATCGGCAGGATCGAGGCGCTGCCGAAGCTGGCTGCGCTGACCATGCCGACCGGGCCGTTGTCACCCAGCTTGCCCGGCAGGAACGGTGCCAGGTGTTCCTTCACCGCGCACGGGCCGACGCCCGGGCCGCCGCCGCCGTGCGGGATGCAGAAGGTCTTGTGCAGGTTCAGGTGGGAAACGTCCGAACCCCACTTGCCCGGCTTGGCCACGCCGACCAGGGCATTCATGTTGGCGCCGTCGGTGTACACCTGGCCGCCGTGCTGGTGGATGATCTCGCAGATCTCGACCACTTCCTCCTCGAACACGCCGTGCGTGGACGGGTAGGTGATCATGATCGCGGCCAGGCGGTCGCTGTACTTCTCGGCGTTGACGCGGATGTCTTCGACATCGACGTTGCCGTTGGCATCGGTCTTGGTCACCACGACCTTCATGCCGCACATCTGGGCCGAGGCCGGGTTGGTGCCGTGCGCCGAATCCGGAATCAGGCAGATGTCGCGGTGGCCCTCACCGCGCGAGCGGTGGTAGGCGCGGATCGCCAGCAGGCCGGCGTACTCGCCCTGCGCACCGGAGTTCGGCTGCAGGCTGACCGCGTCGTAGCCGGTGCATTCGACCAGCATCGCTTCGAGCGTCTCGATCAGTTCCTTGTAGCCCAGCGCCTGGTCGGCCGGCACCAGCGGATGGATCTGCGAGAACTCCGGCCAGGTCACCGGGATCATCTCGGCGGTGGCGTTGAGCTTCATGGTGCACGAGCCCAGCGGGATCATCGTGCGGTCCATCGCCAGGTCCTTGTCGGCCAGCGAACGCAGGTAGCGCAGCAGCTCGTGCTCGCTGTGGTGGGTGTTGAACACCGGGTGGGTCAGGAACGCTGACTGGCGCAGCAGGGCAGCCGGCAGTGCGTCGGCGGTGCTGGCATCGAGCGCATCCACATCGGCCTGCGCACCGAACACGGCGGCCAGGGCGACGATGTCGGCGCGGGTCGCGGTCTCGTCCAGGCTGATGCCGACCGAGTCGCTGTCGATCGCGCGCAGGTTGTAACCGGCGGCGCGGGCCTTGGCGTGGATCTCATCGGCATGCACGCCGGTGATGTGCAGGGTGTCGAAGAAGTCGCCACCGACCTGCACGCCGGCGCTGCGCAGCGACGCGGCCAGGATCGAAGCCAGGCGGTGGGTGCGGCGCGCGATGCGGGCCAGGCCTTCCGGACCGTGGTAGACGGCGTACATCGAGGCCATCACCGCCAGCAGCACCTGCGCGGTGCAGATGTTGGAGGTCGCCTTCTCGCGGCGGATGTGCTGCTCGCGGGTCTGCAGGGTCAGGCGGTAGGCCGGCTTGCCTTCGGCATCGATGGAGACGCCGATCAGGCGGCCCGGCATCGAGCGCTTGTAGGCATCACGGCAGGCCATGAACGCAGCGTGCGGGCCGCCGAAACCGAACGGCACGCCGAAACGCTGGCTGTTGCCGACCACGATGTCCGCGCCCCATTCGCCGGGAGCGGCCAGCAGGGTCAGCGCCAGCAGGTCGGTGGCCACGGCCACCAGGCCGCCGCGCGCGTGCACGGCATCGACCAGCGCCTTGTAGTCGCCGACCTGGCCGAAGGTGTCCGGGTACTGCAGCAGCAGGCCGAAGGCCTCCGCTTCCAGTGCTTCGGCCGGGGTGCCCACGCGCAGCACGATGCCCATGGGCTCGGCGCGGGTGCGCAGCAGTTCCAGCGTCTGCGGGTGCACGGCGTCGTGCACGAAGAAGGTGTCCGACTTCGACTTGGCCGAGCGCTTGGCCAGGGTCATCGCTTCGGCGGCGGCGGTGGCTTCGTCCAGCAGCGAGGCGTTGGCGATCTCCATGCCGGTCAGGTCGGCGCACAGGGTCTGGAAGTTGATCAGCGCTTCCATGCGGCCCTGCGAGATTTCCGCCTGGTACGGGGTGTAGGCGGTGTACCAGGCCGGGTTTTCCAGGATGTTGCGCAGGATCACGTTCGGCGTGTGGGTACCGTAGTAGCCCTGGCCGATGAAGCTGCGCAGCACGGTGTTCTTGTCGGCGATCGCGCGGATCTTCGCCAGCGCCTGCACTTCGGTCATCGACTCCGGCAGCGCCAGCGGTGCGGGCGACTTGATCTTTGCCGGCACGATGGCATCGGTCATCGCATCCAGCGACGCATGGCCGACGACGTCGAGCATCTGCGCGATCTCGGCATCGTTGGGGCCGATGTGGCGCTCGACGAACGCCGAATGGTGCTCGAGCTCACGCAGGGAAGGGGTGTTCTGGGACATGGCGAAGGATCCGTCAGGAAAGGGCACACGCACGGGCACAAGCCGCCGGTTGGCGGTCTGCGGGGCGCCCCTCTGTCCTTTTGCCTGAGAGTTTGGAAGCGCGGCTGGCCGCAGCTTCGTGCCCCTTCGGCGCCGGATCGAACCGGTCTCTCCAGAGTTCTGTTACGGGTGGTATCGGGCCTGAGCGATTACGGGCGTTGCGCCTTCGGCAGCGGTGTTCCGCTTCTCCCACCATGTTGCCCGGCGATTATAGCGGGTTGCTGCGGCTGAACACGGGCCCGGAGCGGGGGCAGGGCGCTTGCGGGCCTGAATGGCCGATGGCCCGGCCATGCGTTTTGTGCAGGGGTCGATGGCATCGGCCGCAATCCGGGCCTATCATGGCCGGACTCTCGTATTCATCTGGCGCCGTCCCTGCTGCAGGGGATCGGCGCCCGCCGTGCGTGCCACGCATGGCCCAGCCGGACGCTTTGCCGATGACCCCCGCTGTTGCCCCTTCCACCCGACGCATGGCCCTGCTGCTCGCAGGCCTGGCCATGTTCGGCCCGTTCTCGATCGACACCATCTTCCCGGCCTTCCCGCAGCTGGCCCAGCGCCTGGCGGTGGATGAAGTGGCCGTGCAGCAGACCATCAGCGTCTACCTGCTGTTCTATGCGCTGATGAGCCTGGCGCACGGGCCGCTGTCCGATGCCTGGGGCCGCAAGCGGGTGATCCTCGGCGGCCTGGTGGTGTTCATCGGCGCCTCGGTCGGCTGCGCGCTGTCCACGGACCTGAGCACGCTGCTGGTGTTCCGCGCGCTGCAGGGCCTGTCGGCCGGCGTCGGCATGATCGTCGGCCGCGCGGTCATCCGCGATCTCTACCACGGCCACGATGCGCAGCGGCTGATGAGCCAGGTATCGATGCTGTTCGGCATCGCCCCGGCCATCGCGCCGATCATCGGTGGCTGGATCCTGCTCAGTGGCGCCGGCTGGCCGCTGATCTTCTGGTTCCTGGTGGTGTTCTCGCTGCTGCTGCTGGTCTGCACGGCCCGCTTCATGCCGGAGACTCACCCGGTGGCGGCTCGCGTGCCGCTGTCGCCGCGCGGCCTGCTGCGCGACTACGTGCGCATCGGCTTCAACCCGCGTTTCCTGCGCCTGGCGCTGGCCGGCAGCATCAACTTCGGCGGCATCTTCCTGTACATCGCCTCGGCGCCGGTGTTCGTCATGCAGCACCTGCACCTGGGTGAAGGTGGCTTCGCCTGGTTGTTCATTCCCACCATCGGCGGCATGACCACCGGTTCGTTCCTGTCCGGGCGCATGGCCGGGCGCACCACGCCCACCCGCCAGATCGGCATCGGCTTCACCCTGTGCGCGCTGTCGGTGCTGCTCAACGTGGGCTACGTGAGCCTGGCGCCGCAGTTCGCCCTGCCGTGGGCGGTGCTGCCGATCTTCCTCGGCGGCATGGGCATGGCGCTGATCTTCCCGATCCTGGCGCTGGCGGTGCTGGACATGTACCCGCACCAGCGCGGCCTGGCCTCCTCGCTGCAGGCGTTCATCCAGCTGATGATCAGCACCGTGGTGGCCGGCCTGGTGTCGCCGCTGCTGAGCGGCAGCCCGCTGCACCTGGCCCTGGGCCAGGCCGCCTTCTTCGCCGGCGGCTTCGTGTTCTGGTACTGGGAACACCGCCGCGAGCGCGCAGTGCAGGCAGTGGCCACGGGCCATTGAGCAGCGCGCAGGGGCAGGGCGCTGCAGCAGCGCCCAACCTCTTGCGGCAGTGGCCACGCGCACTAGGCTGGGGATTCCAGCCAGCCGCTGCACGGGTGCACGACGGCCAGCCGATCCAAAGCCGTCGCGAGGTACCCCCATGGCTGCGCAGCAGACCTACCGCCTGTTCGAGGTGGCGCTGAAGGAGCGCCGCGTCCTTTCCCCCTCCCTGCACCGCCTGGTGTTCACCGGCGCCGACGTGGCGCGGATGAAGACCGAGGGCCCGGACCAGCGGATCAAGGTGTTCTTCCCCTTGCCCGGCCAGGACGCGCCGGACGTCCCCAGCGGCGAGGACTGGTACGCCCGCTACCGCGAACTGGCGGACGACCAGCGTCCGCCGATGCGCACCTACACCCTCCGC
>DOKO01000196.1:0-855 GCA_003510825.1 Stenotrophomonas sp. | reverse complement strand
ATGCGCACCTACACCCTCCGCCAGCTGCGCGCCGCGCAGGGCGAGGTCGACGTGGATTTCGTCCTGCATGGCGAGACCGGCCCGGCCTCGCGCTGGGCCGTGCACGCCCAGCCGGGTGACCGCGTGGTGCTGCTGGCGCCCGATGCCGACTGCGCCGAGAGCAGCGAGGGCTGGGAATGGAAGCCGCCGGCCGGGGTCGGCCAGGTGCTGCTGGTGGCCGATGAGACCGCGCTGCCGGCGGTTGCGGGCATCCTCGAGGAACTGGCCGCGCAGATCGCCCCGCCGCGCGTGCTGGCCCTGCTGGAAGTGGCCGACGAGGGCCATGCCATCGCCCTGAAGGCTCCGCCTGCTGCCGAACTGGTGTGGCTGCCGCGTGGCCAGGCTGCTTACGGCCAGGCGCTGGTGGAGGCCGTGCAGGCACGGTTGGCCGCCTCGCCGATAGTGGCGGGCGATGCGCTGGACGAGATCGACGTGGACGCGCAGATCCTGTGGGAGCAGTCCGATGCCGGCGTGGCCGGGCCGTTCTACGCCTGGGTGGCCGGCGAGGCGGGTGCGGTGATGGCGATCCGCCGCCACCTGGTCCGCGACTGCGGGCTGGACCGGCGTGCGCTGACCTTCATGGGCTACTGGCGGCAGGGCAGGGTGCTGGACTGAACCTGCATGGTTGGCACCCGTGAAACGGCGTCGTGGCCGGGGTGCGTTATCCTTGCGCCCCCTCGTAGCGGTATCGCCCCCCATGTCCACCACCTCCAAGACCCGCCGCGACCAGCGCCGCCGCCAGGAAGAAAAGGCTGCCAACAAGGCCGCCGCAGTCCGGCCGCCGCATCTTCCTGCGCGGTGAAGTGAATCTGGACG
>DOKO01000087.1:45293-45922 GCA_003510825.1 Stenotrophomonas sp. | reverse complement strand
TGCACGCCCTGCGGCAGCACCAGCTTGGGCAGCGACTGGTCCTGTTCGCCGATCTCGGCAATCACCTCGCGGCGCGGCCGTGCAAAGCCAATCCGGCGCACGTCCAGGTGTGCATCCAGGCCATCGATGCTCGACAGCGCGCCTTCCAGCAGCAGACTGTGGCGGCAGAAGAAGCGCTGCCCGGGCAGCTGGCCGTCCTCGAACTCGCGGTCCAGCAGGAACAGGATGGGTTTGGGGGTTGCGTCTACTGCCACGGGGTCGTCCTCATCAGGTCCGGCACCGCAGTGCCGCTTCGTCTTCGATGCTAGAGAAGGCCGGCGCTGCATCTGCGCCATCGCGCGACAATCGGCGGTCAGATCCGGCCACGCAGATGCGCCTTGGCCATAAGCAAAGCGCCGCCGGTTATGCCGCGCGTTCGCCGCTCACGCGATACGCCGCAATGGCGCCGGTGCAGCGATCGCCTGCGCCGCCAGATGCCCAGCGGAACGTTCGGCCGCCAGCTCGATGCGCGCCTGCAGCGCCGTGCTGTTGATCTGTGCGCCATCGAAATCCGCCGGCGTGGCATACACCCCGATCGGCAGCGTGTGCGCCTGCAGGAAACTGAACAACGGCCGCAGCTGGTGGTCGAT
>DOKO01000087.1:44684-45109 GCA_003510825.1 Stenotrophomonas sp. | reverse complement strand
GCCGCAGCTGGTGGTCGATCACCAATGCATGGCGTTCGCTGCCGCCGGTGGCGGCCAGCAGCACCGGCGTGTCCACCAGCGCCTCCAGCTCGATGAAATCCACCAGGTGCTTGAACAGCCCCGGGTAGGAACCGCGATACACCGGCGTGGCCACCACCAGCAGATCCGCCGATTCCACCGTGGCCAGCGCCTGCTCGACGTCCGCGCCGGCTTCAGCGCGCGTCAGCGACTGCCCAAGCGAGCGCGCGATCGGCGCCAGCTCCACCAGCGTTACGCTGGCATGCAGCCGCTCCTGCAGTGCGTCCAGCAGGTGCCGCACCAGCAGCAGCGTCCGCGACGTCGCCGAGCTGGTCGGCGAACCAATCAATGCAACCACGTTCAATGCAGATGACATGCAAACCTCCGTCTGTAGAGTCGAGCCATGC
>DOKO01000087.1:43714-44453 GCA_003510825.1 Stenotrophomonas sp. | reverse complement strand
TCGAGCCATGCTCGACTGCCTCTCAATCAAAACCGGTAATTGACCCGCCCGTACCAGAACGCACCCACCGTGCTCAGCACATCGCCGGTATCCCAGGTGGTCTCGATGCTGGCCACGTCGCTGGCGCTGCGTGCGTACTCGGGCACCTTGCGGGTGCGCTTGTCGAACAGGTTGTTGATGCCCAGCGCCGCGCTCCAGCCGCCGCCCAGCTCGACGCCGCCGGACAGATTGGTCACCAGCACCGGCGGCTGCTTGTACTCCACGCCGTTGTTCAAGCGCTTGATCGGGCCGTAGTAGGTGAAGTCCAGGTTCGAGCGCCAACGTCCGTTCTGCCAGCCCAGGCCCGCCACCTGCGTGTAGCTGGGCGTGCGGAAGCGCAGTGCGTACTCGCTCGATTTCGTCAGCAGGTTGATGTTCGGCAGGCCCTGCAGCGCGGCAGGAATGTCGCTGACCTTCTGGATGGTGGTGCGGCCGACGTTGGCCGCGTAAGTCCAGCGCAGCTTGCCCCACGCCGTGTCCTGGTTCGCCTCCAGGGTCAGCTCGACGCCGCGCGTACGGGTGTTGCCCACGTTGGTGAAGTAGCTGGCGTAGAACGCATCGCCGGGCAGGATGCTGATGCCGGCGGTGCCCAGCAGCGCATCGATGGTGTTCTTCTGTGCCGCGGTCAGCACCGTGCCGCTGTTGTCGGTGATGTTGGCCGGGTCCTGCGCGTTGTAGCCGATCTGGCTGGACTGGCCCA
>DOKO01000087.1:42398-43530 GCA_003510825.1 Stenotrophomonas sp. | reverse complement strand
GTCGATCTGGTACGCATCCACCGCCAGGTGGAAGGCCGGGCTCGGGTCCCAGGTCACGCCCAGGCTGTAGTTGCTGGCTTTCTCCGGCTTCAGCGGCGTCGCGCCGAGGGCAACGGCCGCCGGCGATGACACCTGTGCCACCAGCGTGGTGCCGCAGGGGCAGCTGCCGGTGGCCTGGTAGAACTGCGCCCCGAGGCTGGGCGCATGGAAGCCGTTGCTGACCGTCGCGCGCACGCCCAGCGCATCGGTGAAATCAAAGCGCGTGGTCAGGCGCCCGGTCGACACGCTGCCGAAGTCCGAATGATCTTCCCAGCGCGCGGCGGCATCCAGGTACCAGCGCGAGGTGATGTTGCTGGCCGCGCCCACGTACACCGCTTTGCTGTTGCGCGTGGCCTTCACCGCGTCGGCAGTGGAGTAACCGACGAAGGCCGCTGCGCCGAAGCCGGTGTACGACTCCCACTGCCCTGCCCCGCGCTCGTACTGTTCATGCTGGTACTCGGCACCCGCACTCACTTCCAGCGGCGAGGCCAGCGCGGCGACCTCGAAGCCGCGGCGCAGGTCCAGGTTGGCGATGCCCTGCTGGTAGTCGAGTTTGCCGTCATAGAAATCAGTGGGCGAGCCCGGGTACGGCAGCGAGAAGTTGGCCGAGTTGCGCGTGTAGGTGCGCACCGTGCTGCGGTTGCCGGTCAGGCTGGCGTCGTAGTCCCAGCCAGCCAGCTGGCCCTTCACCCCGGCGCTGCCGGTGTACTGCTTTTCCTTGGTTTCCAGCACCGGCAGGAAGCCGTCGGGCCAGACGCTCAGCACGCTCGGTGCCTTGTAGGTGGTGAAGATGGTCGCCGGCAGGCGGAAGTTCTGGATCGCCTGCGCGCTGCGATCGCTCGCCGTTGCAGTGGCATAGAACTGGGCGTTCTCACCCAGGCCGTGGCCGGCATTCAACGCGAAGGATTTCAGCGAATACGACGGCGAACTGAGGATGGTGTTGGCTTCGGCATCGCGCGTGGCCTCGGCCGGGTTCGGCGTGGCACCGGCGGGAAGCTGGTTGTTCGGCCGCAGCGCGACCAGGTTGCCGTTGGCATCCACCGCGGGGTAACTCAGGTAGCCGTCGATGTAGCGGCGCGTGCGGATGGCGTGG
>DOKO01000087.1:0-42221 GCA_003510825.1 Stenotrophomonas sp. | reverse complement strand
ATGTCATCGGTGCACGGCGCGTGCGGATGGCGTGGTGCTGGCGGGTGGTCTCGCCGGAGAGGTTGACGAAGCCATCCTCTCCCCACGGCAGGCCGACGTTCGCACGCACGCTGGTGCGCGTACCGTCGCCATCGATGCTCTGCCCGCTTTCCACCGAAACATCGCCGCCATGCGCCTGCGATTTCAGGATCACGTTGACCACGCCAGTGATGGCATCAGAGCCGTAGATGGCGGAGGCACCATCGCGCAGCACTTCGACATGGTCGATGGCCGCCACCGGAATCAGCGCGAGGTCGGCCCAGGCATGGCCGGGATAGCCGCCACCGTTCGCACCGCTGACATAGGCGCTGGCATTGCGGCGTTTGCCGTTCACCAGCACCAGCGTGTAGCCCGGCGAGAGGTTGCGCAGCTGGTAACCGCGGATCAGGCTTTCCTGGTCGCTCTGGTAGCCGCCGATCTGGCTCAGCGACGGCAGGCTGCGCTGCAGTGCTTCCAGCAGGTTGGCCTGGCCGGTGGCCGCCAGATCCTCAGCGGAGATCACGTCGATGGGCGTGGAACTGTTCTTGACCGTTCGCGTGCTGGAACGTGAGCCGGTGACCACCACTGCATCCAGGGTGGAGGCGGCCAGCGTGGCGGACGTGGCCGTCGCCGCGTCTGCGGGGGCATCCGCTTCGGCAGCATGGGCAGTAGCGGCGGTCAGCGCGGATGCGATCAGGACAGCAAGGGTATTCAGGACAGGCGAATGGGCGGCAGGCATGGGGGCTCGTGGGGGTGGGCCGGAGACACACCTCCATTCAAAGACCCCGGCCGGCGACGCAACAGCCGATATCGCGTCACCCAACCGTCATATCCGGCCAGCCACATGACCGCTGGTAATGACCTTACGCAAGGGGTGATGCCAGGGGTCGGATCCCTTCCGAAGGAAGGGCTCAGACCCCACTGCATGGCGAGTCGGGGTGCGGGGTCAGAGCCCGTCCTGCGGACGGGATCCGACCCCGTGCCATATACCCCGCCGGCATCTGCACATGCCCGCACGCCACTGCGCGCACTGCAGCCGCCTCGGTAGCATCAGGCCATGAGCATCGACCCGACCGCGCCCACCGTCGCCATCGTGGCCTGCCACGGCCAGGGGCTGTTCGAGTTCGGCTGCGCGGTCGGCCTGTTCGCGCCCATCCGCCCGGAACTGGGCGTGGCGTGGTACCGCACCCAGCTCTGCGCCGGCGAACCCGGTGCACTGCGCATGTTGGGCAGCGCCCAGGTGCAGCTGCCCTACTCGCTCGATGCCATCGACGACGCCGACATCATCGTCATCCCCGGCTGGCGGGAGCCCACTGAACGCCCACCGCAGGCGCTGCTGGATGCGCTCAACCGCGCACACGCGCGTGGCGCTCGCATCACCTCCATCTGCTCGGGCGCGTTCGTGCTGGCCTGGGCCGGCCTGCTCGATGGCCGCCAGGCCACCACCCACTGGCGGCTCACCGAAGCGCTTGCGCGCGACTTCCCGCGCATCCACGTGCGCGAGGATGTGCTGTACGTCGATACCGGCGACATCATCACCTCGGCGGGCTCGGCCACCGGCATGGACATGATGCTGCACATGGTCCGCAAGGATTACGGCGCGCGCGTGGCCAACCTGGTGGCCGAGCGCCTGGTGCTGGCGCCGTGGCGCGATGCCGAGCGCAGCCAGCGGGTCAGCCGGGCCATTCCCAACGGCGAACCCACGCGACTGGCCAAGCTGATGGAATGGATGCGGCACAACCTGCGCGAGGCGCACTCGCTGGGCAGCTTGGCCGAGCAGGCCGCGTTGAGCCAGCGCACCCTGCAGCGGCAGTTCCTCGAAGCCACCGGCCTGTCACCCATCGACTGGCTCATCCGCGAGCGCGTGGCCTTTGCCCGCGAACTGCTGGAATCCACCGACCGCCCGCTGCAGTGGGTAGCCGAACAGGCCGGCTTCGGCTCGCAGGAATCGTTCCGGCGGCACTTCCGCGGGCTGGTCGATGCCAGCCCGACCGAATACCGCAACCTGCATCGCGGCGCACTCAGTGCGGATCGGCTGGTCGGCTGCTGATCGGCGCGGGCGTGAATCCACGCACCACCGAACGGGATCAGGGCGGGACCAGCTTCACACCGGCACAGCCGGTTGAAAGCAGCATCTTTCCGTTGTCGGCCTTGAAACGGGTAATGCGCTTTTCCTTGTCCACGGTCACCGTCACGATGCAGGCCTTCACGTGGTTCACATCGTCCCAGTAGCTGGTATTCACCAGCACGTTGCCTTGCCGCTCCTGGCTGGCGCCGACCAGTTCAGTGCGCGTGTACGACGTGTCCCAGTACCACTTCATCACCGCGTGCTGGCCGTCCTCGGAACGCTCCATGGCCATTGGCCGGCCGAAGAACTGGATCGCTTCCTCGGCCGAACGTCCTTGCCATTTGTGCTTGGCGATGGTCTCCGGCAGCGTTGGCATGCTCACGCAGCCCGTCAACAGCGCAGCCCCCAGCACCAGCGCCGCGCGCAGGGCAGTGGTGGTCTTCATGGCTTCGCCTCCTTCTCCTTGACCGGCTCGGTGGCCGGCGCACCGGGCGTATTGCCCAGCAGCCGGTCCAGTTCGCCCAGGTCGTGGGCCATGCGCGCCTTGTCCTGTGTCTCGGCCATGGCCCGGCGAAGTTCCGGCAAGGCCTTCTCATGGGCCTGCGCCAAGCCGGTCACAACGGACATGCGGTCCACTCCATCGCCCAGGTTCCGCACAAACAGTCCTTCGCGCCGTTGCGGTGGGCACACGAACTCGTAGAGCGCCATTTCCGCGTCCGTGCGCAGGTTCTTCCAGCCAGGCTGGGCCTTCAGCGTGGAGGGGCTCGGCCTGCCGTCATTGAAGTACGTCGCGGTGCCGGTGGCCGAACTCTGCTTCGTATTGCAACGGATCACGCTGTCGGTCACCACGTGCACGCCATCGACCAAGATCATTTCCTGGAAGCGCACCGCCTTGGGCTCGCTCGGGTCCGGCTTCAGCGACGCCGCATCAACCAGCATGATCGTCAGCTCGAGCGGATTCTCGCCGACGTAGATCGTCCACCAATCCTCGGCCAGTGCCGGCCCCGCCAGGGCCAGTGCCACCGCTCCCAGGCCAAGGCGCGTGCGCCAGCCTGCCTTGTACGAATCCATCGGTCCTGCACTCCTGTCGTGTCCATTGGAAAAAGGCTGCCAGCGCCCTCGGCGTCAGGCCGTCTCTTCCGTGATGGGTAAGCCCGGCAAGCGGGCACCACGATCATGGCACATCACATTTCGCACAACGTGCGACCCGTGTCGTACAACGTGCCGATGGCGGGCTGGCCGTGGACCGCTGAACACGGCGCGTCAGCCGAGCTGGATCGCACGCCTGCGGCTGTGGATGCGCCAGCACTGCGCCGCGAAGCCGATCACGAACACCACCGCACAGCCCAGCAACACCTGCAGCACGACCGGTGCCAGCGGAGCGGCGGCAATCGGATGTCCCACCGGCAAACGCGTCAATGTCTCATTGGTGCCGGGCACCAGCGACAGCAGGAAGCTGAAGGACAAGGCGAACGTCGACAGGTACGGCGCCAACCGGCGAAGGAAGCGCAGCCGCCCCGCCAGCACGCCGCCGAATGCGACCAGCAGCACGATCACGCCGAATGCATGGCCAGGGTTCAATCCGCCGGTGCTGGAAACGGTGAAGGCCGTCGCGACCGACAGCACCAGGCCCAGCAGGTAGAGCTTGCCCGAGCGCGTGGCCGGGTCGATCGCGCGATGGCGGATGAAGCCATACAGGCCGGCAAGAACGGGGATCAGGCTGACGGCGGTGTGGATCGCGCCGAGGGTGGACAGGGGGTGTGCCATGGGACATCTCCGATGATGGGTAAACCTACTAGTAGGTAGGCTATAAGGCTAGAAAGAAGGCCTGCGCTGCCGCAGGCCCATCACACAAACTTCAGGCCGACGCGCTGACCCGCGCGATGGCCAGGCGCGCCAGCGCCGCGAACGTGGCCGCATCACCCAGGCCGCGCGCAGCCAGCATCGCGCCGTGCACCGATGACATGAACGCCTTGGCCTCGTCCGCTGCCGAACCCTGCAGCCGCAGCTGGCCCGTCGCCGCGCCCTTCTCCAAAGTCAGCGCCAGCCAGCCACTCAGATCCTCGAAGTGGCCGCGCACTTCATCGGCAATCTCGGCCGGAATCATCGGCGCCTCCGCGGCCAGCATCGCGCAGATGCAGAACGAGGACGTGCCGCCGGCAATGCAGCTGGACCAGTAATCCACGTAGGCATTGAGCTCCTGCAGCGGATCGCCCAGCTGCCGGTCGAGCAGCGCCAGGCCCTCGCGCGCCTCGGCCCGGTACAGCACCACCACCGTGCGCACCAGGTCCGCCTTGCTGGGGAAATGGTGATGGATGCTGGCCTTGCTGATGTTCACCCGCGCAGAAACGTCGGCGTAGCTGAAACCGTTGTAGCCACCGGCTTCCAGCAGCGAACGGGCGTGGGCCAGGATTTCGTGGGCTTTGGGGGAGAGCGGGTCTTTCATGGGGACTCACCCTACTAGTAGGTAGATTCACTGTCAATTCGCCGGGCATGGCCCGGCGCTACCGGGGTCATGGCCTCGCGACTCTGCAGGCAGGGCTTGGCGCCGCCGGGGTCGTGGCCTCGCGACCCTGTTGGTGGGTGCCGACCGTTAGTCGGCACGGTGCCGGATCCGCGGGCCATAACTCGATGCTCGCCAGGCATCGCCTGGCGCTACCGCCGGGGTCGGGCACGGCTAAGCGCTACCAGCGTGAGGATAGCGCTCGCGTTTCTTTCACTGGCACGCCACCCTCGCGCACGCAGGATCGAAGCTCCCATCCCGGGCTTTCCAGAAAGGTGTTCTGCAATGGACAAGAATCGTACCGAAGGTGCCAAGAACCAGGTCAAGGGCACGGTGAAGGAAGTGGCCGGCAAGGTCACCGGCAACAAGACGCAGGAACTTGAAGGCAAGGCACAGAAGGGCGTTGGCAAAGTGCAGAGCGCCGTCGGCAAGGCCAAGGACGACGCGCGCCACTGAGTCACTGGAATACCGCCGCGCCCCACCACGCGGCATCCGGGTGCCCTCAGTCGAGGGCATCTGCAGCTCCGCTACATGCATCGAGAACTCCCCCCGCTGTGACTCCACCGACCACGCAACGCATCCTGCTTGTAGAGGATGACTCGGCCATCCGCGAACTTACCGAGGATGTCCTCTCAGAGAGCGGTTACGACATCACTGCGGTTGGCGATGCAGAAGCGGCGGTAACTGCGCTGTGCGGTGCCGGGTCATTCGATCTTCTGATCTCGGACATCCGGCTGCCAGGCATGAACGGTTGCGAGCTCGCGCGCCACGCGATGGACCGTGACCCCGCCCTGCGCGTCCTACTCATGACCGGTTACGCGGGCCACCTCGCGGGCGATCCGGAGATCCTGCCCCGCCACATCCCCCTGCTGCGCAAGCCCTTTACGCTGCGGGAGCTTCTGAAGTCGGTGCACTCCACGATCTGAATTCTCCTGCCAGCAGCCGGTCCACGCGCCGCTCGAGTTCGACGGCAGAGAAGGGTTTGGTCAGAATCTCCATGCCAGCCTCAAGGTGCTCGCCGCCCACCGCCGCGAATGCTGCGTAGCCGGTGATGAACAGGACAGGCATCGCCGGTCGCGACTGCCGACCCGCGTCGGCAACCTGGCGTCCATTCAATGTTCCCGTCAGGCCCACATCCGTCACCAGCAGGTCGAACGAATGGTCAGTCGCCAACAACGAAAGCGCCTCGCCGCCATTCGCCGCTTCGGTCACGTGATGCCCCTGCGTGCTCAGGACATCGCGCACCAGCGCCCGGATGGACGCTTCATCCTCAACCAGCAGCACCGAGCGGCCCGAGAGCGTTGGCATGGTTGAGGCATCTGCCACGGGCTCGGCGCAGGCCGCCGGCGCGGCGCTGAACTGCGGCAGATACAGGCTGATCGTGGTGCCCTGCCCCGGCGTGGATTCCACGTCCACCTGCCCGCCCGACTGCCGGGTAAACCCGTAGATCATCGAAAGGCCGAGCCCGGTGCCCTGGCCGATCGGCTTAGTGGTGAAGAACGGTTCGAATACCTTCTCCAGCACGCTGGCATCCATACCGGTCCCGGTATCACAGACGGAAAGGCGCACGTACGTCGCTGCGGGCAATCCGAGCTGCTCACCGCGTGCGCTTGTCACCACCTCGATGTCCGAGGCGATGACCAGCGTTCCGCCTTCGGGCATGGCGTCGCGGGCGTTGATGCAGAGATTGAGCAGGGCGTTCTCCAGCTGCGGCGCATCCACCAGGACGTCATCGCCGCCGTCCTGCAGTCGCGTTTCAATGCCGATCGAAGGCCCGATGGAACGACTGAGAATGTCCAGCATGCCGCTTACCAGCGTGGAAACGCGCACGGACGATGGCGCCAGGGTCTGCCGCCGCGAAAACGCGAGCAGACGTTGGGTCAGTGCCACAGCCCGGTCGGCGCCACCTCGAGCCATCTCGAGATAACGCTGCAGATCCTCCACGCGTCCCTGCCCCACCCGCAGTTCCAGCAGCTCCAGACCCATCGAAACAGCGGTCAGCATGTTGTTGAAATCGTGCGCGATGCCGCCGGTCAACTGGCCGAGCGATTCCATCTTCTGGCCCTGCCGCAGACGCTCTTCCATGGCCATCAGTTCGGCCGTTCGTGCCTGCACCCGCTCCTCCAGGGTCAGGGTCAGCTGTTGCAGATGCTGCTGGGCAATGCGACGGTCACTGATGTCAGCCGCTGCACCGAACCACTCCCGTACCTGCCCCTCTTCATCCAGCAGCGGCACGGCACGCATCTGCAACCAGCGAACCTCGCCGTCGGGCATCAGGCTGCGGTGCTCGACCTCCAGCGCCGAACCCGTTTCGCGTGCCTGTTCGATGGCGGCATCCACGGCGTCACGATCGGCAGGATGGATCAACTGATCGCGCCACGAACCGCCGGCCTCGCGAAGGTCCGCGGCGCCGCCCTGACGATAGATCAGGTTTACCTGCTGCCAGTCGGCAGAAATGGCGTACAGCGACTGCGTTGCTGCGGCAACCAGCGCTCCCAGTCGTCGCTCGCTCTGCACCAGCGCTTCGGAAGCGTGTCTCTCAGCCGTGCGGTCGCGGAACACCACCACATAGCCCACGGCCTCGCCTTCATGGCCACGCAGGACCGCCATCGAACCATGTGCCCAGAACCGCTCCCCGTCGCGTCGGCGCAGCCAGCGCTCACCGCTCAGGCCTCCCCTCAACCGCGCCTGGTCCATGTTGTAGCGGAAACGGCCGGCCAGACGGTCGTCGTCCAGGTAAAGCACCTCACCATGACGGCCCAGCACTTCGGACTCGGGC
The DNA here is from genome assembly GCA_003510825.1 of Stenotrophomonas sp. Classification (GTDB taxonomy): domain Bacteria; phylum Pseudomonadota; class Gammaproteobacteria; order Xanthomonadales; family Xanthomonadaceae; genus Stenotrophomonas. The sequence goes on along the minus strand of DOKO01000087.1, from coordinate 34,853 downwards.
CAACCGAGAATCTCCTCCGCGCCGCGGTTCCACAGCGTCACCAGACCGTCCATGTCGAAGGCGATGATCGCGTAGTCACGGGCACTGTCCATGATCTGCCGGTGCCGCGCCTCGGTCAGCGAGAGGTGACGCTCAAGCGCCACCTGCGGCGTCAAGTCCAGACCCTGCACGAAGATGCCGTTGACCTGCCCCGCCTCGTCCTTGCACGGCTGGAACACCACGTCGACGATATGGCGCGGATCGCTGCCGGCCTGCGCGATGCCGCTGTCGTAGGCCACCTTGCGCCCGATGTACGGCTCACCCGTGCGGTAGACCTCATCCAGCAGGTGCAGATACCCCTGGTCCAGCACCTCCGGCAGCGCCTCGACAATGGGGCGGCCAATCACCTCGCGGTGCCCGATCAGGCTCGCATAGCCCGCATTGACCAGCTCGATGCAGTGTTCCGGCCCGGTCAGGAACGCCATGAACAGCGGGGACTTCTCGAACAGTGCGATCAGCCGTTCATTCTCGCGTGCCAGACGATCCTGCGCGACCACCATGCCGGTCACTTCCTTGGTCACGCAGAAGGCGCCCGCGACCTCTTCCTCGTCCCCGTACAGCGGGGAGAACGAGAACGTCCACCACGTGTCTTCCGGCGTCCCATAGCGGTTCATCGCCACCGGCACATTCTCGAAACGCGACCCCTTCCCGGCAAAGGCCTGCTCGATCGGCTCGCGTACTGCAGGCCACGCATCGGCCCAGAGGCTGCGCAGTGGTGCGCCCATGGCGTGGTCCAGGCGCGGCCCCAGGATCGGTGCATAGGCATCGTTGAACAGGAAAACCAGCTCGTCGCCCCAGACCAGGTACATGCTTTCCGGGGAATTGAGCATCAATTCCACAGCACAGCGCAGCGAAGCGGGCCACTGCGCAACGGCGCCAAGGGCTGTCGCCGACCAGTCGTGATGACGGACACGCTCGGCCGCAGCGCCTGCAGCACGGGGGAACACGGGGAAATGGGGCTGCACTTGAATTCCTGGAGATAAGCGGGAGTCGCAACACCCCGGGGGCATCCGGCCCGCTGCAGAAAGTGAGACTGTCGACACCAATGTACGGCATCGGGAAGCATGCCGCCGTCAACGGATTCCCCAGGCAGCGCACGCCCGTAGAACGCGTGAGCAAAGCCTCACGCCTCCCCGAAGGCGGCTCCGTATAGTGACGCGCGTCACACACGAACCCCTTCCATGCTCCGTGCATTTGCGTACTCCAGCCACATGTCGGCTGGTCTTTCCGATGAGAAGATCCGCAGCATCATCTCCCAATCGGCCTCGTTCAATCGCGTTGCAGGCGTCACTGGAGCGTTGCTCATCAGTGGGCAGCAGTTCTTCCAGTACCTCGAGGGCCCCCCGGACGGGCTGACGACCGTCATGCATCAGATCCACGAAAGCCGCTCGCACCACGGCCTGGTGCAGGTGCTGGATGCCCCCATCGAAACGCGTGCGGTGCCCTACTGGGCAATGACCCGGGTCGAAACCGGCCAGACCATCGTCTCCGGCCTGGTCAACGCGCAGTGGGACGAGTTCGGGCGCCGCGCCACCGTGGCCAGCCCCGGCATGGAGCTGCTTGCCTCGCTGCTGCGCCCGCACTTCCCTGCCTTGGGCGGTGCAGCAGCGTAGGCAAGGTTGAGCGCGGCGTCAGGCCGCCTCGCGCCGCCCCAGCGAACCCATCGTGAAGATATAGCCCGCCTCCAGGAGGAAGCCACGCATGCGCTGCTCAGCAGTGCGCGGGCAGGTGATCAGCTCTGGGCCGTACAGGGCGTAGACCCAGTGGTCTTCGCCCAGCTGCTCGCGGCGCACACCCGAACGCGGCGACTGGCAGGCCCAGGTCCACGCCTCGCGCAACCGTTCCGGGCCGATCGATTGCCCATTGCGCAGCCGGAAACTCAGCCAGCGCACCATACCGCCGTTCGATTCTTCCATGCTTCCCCCTCGTGTGAGCAGCCACCCTAGCCGCTCACCCCGTCATGCCGGAGTGAGCACGCTCACGCGTGCGGCAGTTCCCAGAAGTCCACCAGTGGCGCCAGCCCGGGCACCGCACGGCGGTCGTCGCGCACCGTGGGGAAATGCCGCTTCCATTTGCCCGCGGCGATGGCGTGCAGGGCCGACACGTCCACGCTGCGGCAGACCATCGACCAGGTGCGGAAGTAGCGCTCGCTGACCGCCTCATCAAACTGCACCACTACGTTGCCATGACGCGTGGCGGCCTCAATCCGGCTGAAAACCTGGTAGATGGCCTCTTCCGGGCCTTCCAGATACTGGAAGAACCGATGCCCATCGAACAGCAGCACACCGGTCACCGACAGCGCCTGGTTACGCGCCATGGCATCGATGAGCAGTTCGTCTATCGAATCGGCGGCCAACGGACACGACACGGTGCTCTGGTAGGCCAGCGCACGCAAAGGCAGGGCAGACATGGGTACTTCCGGAAAGGAGAATGACACGACGCAGAAAGTCGTGCCGGAGGTGGAAACGCGTGCGACACGTTAACCAGCCGGCTGTGCGGGTCTTGTGACTATTGGCCGACAGGTGCGTCCGGTCAGTCCTCAATGCGACGACACATACACCGCATCCACCGGCGCCGGCGGCAGCGCGAAGCTGCGCCGCATCCGCGCCACCTCGGCCGCCGGCGGCAGCGCGAACAATCTCTTGAACTCCCGATTGAACTGCGACGCGCTGGCGTAGCCCACTCCCAGCGCGGCCGCCTCGGCCGTCATGCCCTTGCGCAGCATCAGCAAGCGCGCCTGGTGCAGCCGGGTCGACTTCACGTACTGCATCGGCGAGGTACCGGTGATCGCGCGGAAGTGATCGTGGAAGGTCGGCACGCTCATCTCCGCCTCGGCCGCCAACGCCTCCACATCCAGCGCCGTCGCGTAGGCCGCATGGATATGCCGCAGCACCTTGCCGATGCGGCCGAAGCGCCCGCGCATCGCCAGTGCCTCGCGCATCGCGCCGCCCTGTGCACCGGTCAACACGCGGAAATACAGCTCGCGCACCAGCGCCGGGCCGAGCAGCGCCGCCTCCAGCGGATCGCCCAGCGCCTCCAGCAGCCGCAGCACGGTGGCCTGCATCGCCGGCTCCATCGGGCTGGCCATCATGCTCTGCGCCGATGCAGGCACGGCGTCCGCGTGCGCCTCCAGCTCCAGCATCAGCTCTGCGGCCAGCTGCAGGTCCAGGTGCAGGTAGATCGCCAGCAGCGGCGCAGCGGCGCTCGCCTCGGTTTCCATGGTGAACGGCACCGGCACCGACACCGCCAGGTAGTGCTGCGCGTCGTACTGGTAGACCTTCGCGCCCATGTAGCCGCGCTTCACGCCCTGGCAGACGATCACGATGCCCGGGTCATACAGCACCGGCGTCCGCGCCAGCGGCCGGTCCGAGCGCAGCAGGCGCACGCCCGGCAGGGCCGTCAGCGTGTAGCCCTCCTGCGTGGCCTGCGCCTGCAGCAGGCCGACCATGCGCGCCTGCACCGACGGTTCAACAGCGGCCACGGGCATCTCATAGGAATAGGCAAGAATGCCCGAATTCTAGGCCTGGGCCGTCGTCCAGGCAAGCACTAACGTGCAAGTCCCGCAACCGAGACCCGGAACCATGACGATCTCCCGCCTCTTCCTCATCACCGGCGTCAGCAGCGGCTTCGGCCGTGCCCTGGCCCAGCAGGCCCTGCAGGCCGGCCATCGCGTGGTCGGCACCGTGCGCAACGAAACCGCCCGCCACGACTTCGACGCCCTCGCACCCGGCAAGGCCTTCGCGCACCTGCTCGATGTCACCGATGCCACGGCCATCGATGCGCTGGTACGCCATATCGAAACCGACATCGGCGCCATCGACGTGCTGGTCAACAATGCCGGCTACGGCCACGAAGGCGTCCTTGAGGAATCCTCGCTCGCCGACCTGCGCCAGCAGTTCGAGGTGAACGTGTTCGGCCCGGCCGCCCTCATCAAGGCCGTCCTGCCGCACATGCGCGCGCGTCGCCGCGGCCACATCCTCAACATCACCTCCATGGGCGGCTTCATCACGATGCCGGGTATCGCCTGGTACTGCGGCAGCAAGTTCGCGCTGGAGGGCATCAGCGAAGTGCTGGCCAAGGAAGTGGCCGGCTTCGGCATCCACGTCACCGCCGTCGCGCCTGGTTCGTTCCGTACCGACTGGGCCGGGCGCTCGATGGTGCGCTCGCCACGCGCGATCGAGGATTACGACGCCCTGTTCGACCCCATCCGCAGCGCGCGCGAGGCCAAGAGCGGCCAGCAGCTGGGCGACCCGGTCAAGGCCGCGCAGGCCATGCTGCAGCTGATCGACAGCCCTGCCCCGCCCGCCCACCTGCTGCTGGGCAGCGATGCGGTGCAGCTGGTGCGCGGCAAGCTGCAGGATCTGGCCGCCGGCATCGAGGAGTGGGAGGGCCTGAGCCGTTCGACCGACGGCTGAGCCGGCTCGACCCTGTTGGTGGGTGCCGACCGTTGGTCGGCACGCTGTCTGCCCCCTGGTCCACGAGCCCGCGGTCGGCTCTCCCGCGTGAAGCGCTCGCCGGGCATGGCCCGGCGCTACCGGGGCACGCCCCGCCGGCGGGTCCGTGAACCACGTGAAGGCCGCGCGCACGGTTCGCCCTCCCCCCGGTTGTAGCCTGAGCGCCTACCAGCAGCCAGGGAGGCGCGAGGGTGAATGCATCGATCCGGCAGGTGAACCTGCAGCGGCTGATCCTCGCGCTCGCCACGCTGTCGGCGCTGGTCATGCTGGGCAATATGCTGTGGGCCAGCTACCAGGTGCAGCGCCAGCAGCTGATTGAAAAAAGCCTGGAAGCCAACCGCGTGTACGCGCACTCGCTGGCCCAGTCCACCCAGCACTTCGTATTGAATGCGCAGCAGCAGCTCGCCGTCGGTGCCGAGCGCCTCAGTCGTGACCTCGACCAACCAGCAGCGCATGACGATGAGGTCGAGCGCATCAAGCTGCAGACCGATGCCTTCAACAGCGTCATCGCGGTAAACGCGCAGGGCGTGGTTGTCGGCACCTCGCCCGCGCTGCCGGAACTCCAGGGCAAGGCGCTCACCAGCGCCGCCAACCGCAAGGCGCTGCAGCAAAGGCTGCCGATGGTCAGCGATCCGTTCATGGCCCACACCGGCAACCTGGTCGTCACCCTCTCCCATCCCGTGTTCGATGCCGACGGCGGCTACGCCGGCTACATCACCGCCTCCATCCACCTGCGCGACCCGAACGTCCTGCATTCCCTGCTCGGCACGCACCCCTACGAGGATGGCTCGTACCTGTACGTGGTCAGCCGCGATGGCACCGTGCTCTACCATCCCGAGCCGGACCGGGTCGGACAGCCCGCCACCCGCAACGCCGCCGTCGATGCACTCAGCCAGGGCCGCGCCGGCGCACTGCACTCGCACAACAGCCACGGCGTACACATGCTGGCGGGCTTCGCACCGGTGCCCGCTGCCGGGTGGGGCATCGTCGCCCAGCGCCCCATCGAGGCCGCCACTGCGCCCATGGGCAGCCTGTTCGGCACCGTGCTGCGCAATGCCGCGCCGCTGGGCCTGCTGTCACTGGTCCTCATCTGGCTGTGCTCGCGACGCATCGCCGCGCCGCTGCAGCAGCTGGCCCGGCACGCGCAGGAAGGCGATGTCGGCGCCGCCATGTCCCGGGTCAAGGCGGTCAATTCCTGGTATTTCGAAGCCGCCCAGCTGAAGCAAGCGGTGCTGGTCAGCTTCCGCAACCTCAGCGACCGCATCGGCAAGCTCGACCTGGCCGCGCTCACCGATCCCCTCACCCAGCTGCTCAACCGGCGCGGGCTGGAACGCGCGCTCAGTGCGCTCACCGCTTCCGGCATGCCATTCGGCGTCATCACCCTCGACGTGGACCACTTCAAGGATGTGAACGACCGCCACGGCCACGACGCCGGTGACCAGGTCATCGCCGGCGTCGCCCAGAGCATGCGCGCCAACGCCCGCCCGCAGGACGTGCTGTGCCGCCTCGGTGGCGAGGAATTCCTGGTGCTGCTGCCCGATGTCACCGCCGATACCGCGCTGCAGGTGGCCGAGCGCCTGCGCGCCGCCATCGAAGCGCAAGCCTTCCCCAAGGTCGGGCACGTCACCATTTCCGCCGGCGTCAGCCATTACCCGGAAACCCAGGCCAACCCCGATCTGGCCATCCGCCAGGCCGACAAGGCGCTGTACCGGGCCAAGCACGGCGGCCGCAACCAGAGCGTGCTCTACCGCAAACGCAGCCAGCAGCCTCCACCGCCGTCTTGACGCGCTGTTTGCCACTTCTACACAGCATCGCCGCCGGCTACCTGTAAACCTGATATCGCCCCCTTCCCATCAGTACCGCGGCACTCCGGCTTTTCTGCGCTCCCGTTCAACCGGAATCAGCACATGGCCCCTACCCGTACCGAAGAACGCATGTCGACGCTGGTCAGCCTGGACGTCCTGGATGACGTGGCCGGGGCCACGCTGGATCGCCTCACCGATCTGGCCGCACGCACCTTCCACGCGCCGGTGGCCTTTGTCTCGCTCATCGAAGTCGACCGCCAGCGGTTGATCGCGCGCAAGGGCCTCAGCTCGGCCGGGTCGCACATCCGCGATTCCATCTGCGCGCACACCATCGGCTCCACCGCGGGCCTGGTCATCAACGACCTCGCCCTGGACCCGCGCTTTTCCAGCCTGCCGCTGGTCGCCGGTCCGCCGCACCTGCGGTTCTATGCGGGCACCCCGCTCATCGCCGCCAACGGCGTGGCCATTGGTGCGCTGTGCGTGATGGACAGCGTGCCCCGCCAGTTCTCCGCCGATGACCGCCGCCAGCTGCAGACGCTGGGCATGGCGGTGATGAACGAACTGGAGCTGCGCACGCTCAGTGGCCGCCGCGATCCGGTCAGCGGCCTGCCCAACCGCCACCAGTTCGCCATCGATTACGCCGCGCGCTCGGTGCGCTCGGCGGGTCGGCCCTGCTACGCGGTGATGATCGACGTGCTCGACCTGCCACGGGCCAATGAGGCCGGCCAGGTGCTGGGCATGGCGCCGCTGGAAGCGCTGATCCGCCGCGCGGGCGTACGCATCAATCTCGCGCTGGACGGCGTGGCCCAGGTCTATCACGTGGAGGCCACGCGCTTCGCTTTCGTCATCGAACTGCCCGACCGCGATGCCATCGAACGCCTGGTGCACCTGCTGCATGACGATCTCATCCGCCCGATGATGGCCGCCGCCGTACCGCTGGCGCCGCAGTTCCATGCCGGCCTGTGCGAGGCCACGCTGGGCCGCGACAGCGCCGACGATCTGCTGCGCAAGATGATGATCGGCATGCACTCGGCGCTGGCCGGGCATGTCACCTGCTGCTGGTATTCGTCCCTGCGCGATGAGGGCCTGCAGCGCAGCTACCGGCTGGCCGCCGATGGCCAGCAGGCGCTGCAGCAGGATCAGTTCCATCTCGTCTACCAGCCGCGCTTCCGCGCCGAAGATCTCACGCCGGTTTCGGCAGAGGTGCTGCTGCGCTGGGACCATCCGCAGCTGGGCGCGGTAAGCCCGGCCGAGTTCATTCCCGTGTTCGAACGCACCGCGCTGATGGCAGGCGTTACCACCTGGGTGCTGGAGCACGCCTTCGATCAGCTGGCGCAGTGGCGGCGCGAGGGCCTCTCGCTCACCTTGTCCATCAACCTCTCCGCGCGCGATGTCGCCCGCAAAGGCATGGCCGATGCGTTCATTGCCACGCTGCTGTGCAAGGGCCTGTCCTGCACCGATGTGGAAATCGAGATTACCGAGGGCGAATGGCTGCGTGCCGATTCGCTGCCCGGCGAACAACTGAAACAACTGGCCGCGGCCGGCGTGCGCGTGGCCATCGATGATTTCGGTAGCGGCTACAGCAATTTCGGCTACCTCACCGAACTGCCCATCCACACCATCAAACTGGACAAGTCGATGATCGACGACCTGCCCACCGATACCCGCGCGCAGTTGAAGGTGCAGGCCGTCATCAGCCTGGCCCATGGTTTGGGGTACAACACCGTGGGCGAAGGGGCGGAAACGTTCGAGCAGGTCGCGCTTCTGCAGGCCTATGGCTGCGATGAAATCCAGGGCTTTGCGCTGTCACGGCCGATCAGTCCTGCCGACCTGACGGCGCTGCACACGGCACCGTATGTGCCGGCCTGAGCCCAGTGGTGGCTGAACGGGATTTTCAATGTTCATCATTTGCTGACACTGTTGAGCTCGCCAAGACGGCATGATGGCGCCGCATCAGCATTGCCCCTTCCACTGGATTTCCTTTGCAGCCGTCTTCCCCTTCGGCCGGATCACCGGCCTCGCCGTCGCGTACCTTCTTCGAATACCTGGCCGTACGGGCCGGTGAGCAGTGGTTTGCCGTGGATGTACAGACCACGGTCGAGATCCGCGGTCCAGAAACATTCGACCGCCCTGGCAGCGATGGCCACCTGACCCTCACCGTGCGCGAGAACGCCCTGCGCGTGGTCGATCTGCGCCGCCTCAGCGGGCTGACACCGTTTACCTATACCTGCCCGGCGATGACGCTGGTGCGTGCCGGCGTGGATGTGATCGGCCTGGCCGTGGACGAAGTGGGCGACATCGAAAGCGTGCCACGCAAGCAGCTGCGCGCCGCCAATCCGCTGGGGTATGTGTTCTGCAGCCAGAGCATTGCCATGGCCGACAACGGCGAGATACCGCTGATCGACCCGATGTTGTTGATTGCGGCCTGATCGCGCGGCCACCCGAGCGCAGGCTCGGGCGCTGCAAACGATCCAACCGCGGACGTGTAGAGCCGAGCCCACGCTCGGCTGCTTCTGCGCGCCCCAAGTAGTGCCAGCCCATGGCTGGCAGCTCCCGCTCCTCCCAGCACACCGCAGCCAGCCAGGCCTCCAGCTCCTGCGCAACCATCGGTGGCCCTGTAGCGCCGCGCCATGGAAGACGGACAGGCTCTGCTCGATTGGCGTACATTTTCAGTAAGCCAAGAAAGGGCGCGATGTGAAAACCATCTACAAAGCCACGGTTGCGTCAACGCTGCTTGTTGCGACCGCTTGCGGCGCTACTACAAGCGCGACAACCGTCAGGGACGGACAAGGACCCAACATTGACAGAAGCACTCAAATCACGCCTGGAGAGCTCGGCCACCGCTTTCTTAAAATAATTGAAAGCACAGACAACTTCGACCAGCTGACAGCGACCTCCATTCGGAACGCAGTAGGCACGCGATTCGATTCCGCCGCTGACGATACGTCAGGCTTCTACACACTGATGATGCCCAGCGGCGATTGGCAGTACAGCGTCACCTACAACCTCGACGACTCCCGTCCGCAGTACTCGAACGTCGCAATCGAGTTGATCAGGTCGAAAGAGACCTCTGAAATCAATGGTCCACCTTGCGGGCTCGATCTCAGCACGTATCAGTCCTCACTGTCCGCCATGGGTTTCAAGGCTGAACCCATCAGTTACAACGAGATTGGCTGGGCAGTAGCACTCAACTACGTCCGCAACAACGTGCGTGTTCAGATCATTCCGCAGCATCTGGCATCTACGGAAAACCAATCTGCTCGCGACTGCGTCAAAGCGTTGAGCATCCACAAGTTTGGGGGTTAAGCGGCATGGCATCTCCCCGGGTTACGGTTCGCCATCGGCGCGCCCCGACGCCGTTCCGGTAGCGCCGGGCCATGCCCGGCGGATGCGGCCTACATCACAATCGCAAACCCCAGCGCGAACACCAGCGCCGAGGTCAGCAGGAACGACGCCAGCACGAACCCCGCCGCCGGCAGATAACCCACGTCGTTCAATGCCACGAACGTGCGCGTGCGGGCCCACAGGTACCAGACCACCGCTGCCAGCCCGATCGCTGCGCCCCACCCTTTCGCCTCACCACCCACCGCCTGCGAAACGGCAAGCAGCAGCACGAACGGGCACGCCAGGAACGCCTGGATGGAAAACGGCTCACGCAAGGTGTCGCGGTTGATCGGCAGGCGCTGCCGCCACAACGTACTCAGCGCCGCGCCCAGCGCAAAAATGCAGAACACCGCAGATCGCGTCAGCAACAACCCCTGCTCGCTGGAAAACAGCAGCTTGCCCAGTGGCCCGGACAACGACAGCGGGGTCGTGCGCATCGTCATCTCCAGCGCGTGCGCCAGCACCACCGACAGGATCAACATCAGCACCGGGCTGATGGCATCGGCAAAGCGATGCTCCGGATCCTTGGCGAACTCGCGCCGCGTGTAGCGCGCCACGTCCCCCGGCCGCAGCAGCACCCGCCACAGCGTGCGCGGGTAGAACACCAGCCAGCCCACCAGCTCGTAGAGAAACTCCTCAAGCGATCTAAGCAGTCGGATCAGGTCCATGGGATCAGCAGCGCCGCCAGGGGTGGGGCCAGCTTACAGCCCGCACGCCCCGCTCCAGTAGTGCCAGCCCATGGCTGGCAGCTCGCAAGGCAGCCGAGCATGGGCTCGGCTCTACAGGCACCCCATCACGTCCCGGTGGCGCCGGGCTCCCATCTCAATGCGACTCCACAACCCCCACCACCCGGTCGAACCGTCGGTTGCGCAGGTCCTCGCGGCTCAGCCAGAACGTCGCCTGCCCGCAATCACCAAACACCAGCTCGATCGCCGGGTCACAGGCCAGCTGCAGCAGACAGACTTCACCCCCCTCACCCTCCACTTCCGGCACCACGTCGTGAAGGCGGGGCACGTGGCCCAGCATCTGGTGCACGCGAGTCTCGGCGCAGCGCTTGCGGCCATCGGGAAGCGTGCGGCTGCTCTCATCGAACGGCAGGTGTTCGTCCTGCATGCTGCGGTACATCATCGCGGGGATGCGGGCCGCGGCCACCGGTGACCCTGCCGCGTACGCAACCGCCGCCAGCAGCCCCTTGGTGAACGCCCGTCCCATGTCCAGATCGGTCAGCGTCAGACCACCCAGCTCGTCGCTGATGTGGCCGACAATCCACTCACGGAATGCCTCGCGCGTCGCATCATCCGGAGCTTCGTCCCAGCCAATGCGTGCGGCACGTTCGACCCACGCGCGCACATCGGCGTAGTCCACCTCGCCCCGCGTGCCTCTGCGCCGCTCGTTGCCGATCACCCGCGCCAGGCGGTCGATGATGATGCCCACCTGCGGGAAATCGTTTTGGTAACGCAGCCATTGCACCGGGAACGTCCAGTCAAGCGACGTCGAACGCTCCCATTCGGTGGCCGCGTCCGCACGCGGGAACAAGCCCGTGGCTGCCACGGCGGCACCCAAGCGCATCTCGCTCAGGCGCGATGGGTAGACGTCGTAGTACGGCGTGTCTTCCTCGCCCGGCGGCAACTCCAGGTAGTCCGGCCAGGTGTCCATGCGGCGTGCCACCAGGGGCCATTGCACATGCACGCGTGGGCCTTCTTCGTCCGGCAGCAGCCATGCGGGATTGCGGTACGCATACTCAGAGGGGCCTTCATCAAGGATCGGGCGCATACCTTCCGGCAGCGCACGCACCTCCTGATCCACCGCGACCTCGCGCGCATACAGCACGCGCACGCGTTGCTGCGGCTCGTCCGTGTCCCAGATCTGTTCCTCGTCGTTCATGGCGAAGAAGAACAACACGCCCTGCTCGGGCATATCCGTGTCCACGCGCGGCAGCTCGGCGCAATCAATCTGGGCAAGGAAATGCATCGGCGCCTGTTCGCCGTAGCTCTCGCCCACCGGCCATTCCAGATCGTCGGGCAACTGCGGCAGACCGCCCAAGCGACTGCGCACCTTCGGGAAGGCCGACGGCGGGTAGAACCGCTGCAGAACGATGGCCGGCGTGCGCTGTGTTGCGAAAAACGCCTCCAGTACGGCCTCGGCATGATGGTCGCGCTGGTCAGCGTCGTACATCGATGGAACCTGGGCATCCATTTCAGTGATCTCCTTGGTAGGCAGGCAGAACCTGACCGTCAGGTATATCACTTCATCGCGTACCGTTTGCGATCAAAGTCCCAGTCGTGCCAGCCCATGGCTGGCAGCTCACAAGGCAGCCGAGCATGGGCTCGGCTCTACAATACCGGCGCGTCCAGAATAATCCGCGGCAACCGCGCAATCGCCCGCGAAAACACCGCCGGCGCATCCATCCCACGCGCCACCACCAGCGCGCCGTGCAGCTCCACCAGCATCTGCTCGGCCAGCAGCTCGGCCTCCGCATCAGCCACACCGTGCTGCCGCGCTACTCCCGCCAGCGCGGCCTGCAACCGGTGGAACGTCGAAGCAATCGCGTCGCCACAACCGTTCTGCACGCCACGCGGCGGCGAGAGCATGTTCAACAGGCACGACTGCCGGCCGTGGTCGTACATCGCGTCCATCGCCGTAACGAAACGCGCCAGCTTGTCCGTCACCGGTGCATCGCCGGCCAGCACCGGGAAGATCTCCGCATCCAGCACGCGCCCCACTTGGGCCAGCACTTCCTGCGCCATCTCCTCCTTCCCGTTCGGGAAGCGGTGGTAAAGGCTGGATTTCTTCAGGCCGGTCGCCTCGGCAATCACCGCCAGCGACGCGCCTTCATAGCCGACGTCCTTGAACGTCAGCGCCAAGCGGTCCAGCAGGGCCGCGTCATCGATTTTTCTGACCTGGGGCATGGGTCACCTCCTGCCTGAACGATATCCGACCGTTCGGTCCAATTCAAGCTTGACGTGGACCGATCGTTCGGATTCAATTCATCCCGTACCGACCGTTCGGTACATTTCATTCCAACCACCCCAAGGAACCTCCCATGTCCCGTATCGCCCTCGTCACCCCCGAAACCGCCACCCCGGCCCAGCAGCCGCTGCTGGAGCAGACCAAGGCCAAGTTCGGCAAGCTGCCCATCATCATGACCGCGCTGGCCAACTCCCCGGCCACCATGAACAGCTACCTGGCCCTGTTCCAGAACCTCACCGACGGCCGCTTCAGCAAGCAGCTGGCCCGCAAGATCGGCCTGGCCATCGGCGAAGAAAACGGCTGCGAATACTGCATCTCCCTGCTGGCCGCCATCGCAAAGCTGCAGAAGCTCACCGAGGAAGACATCGAGCTGGCCCGCCACGGCAAGTCCACCGACCCGAAGGAACAGGCCCTGCTCGACTTCGTGCTGCTGCTGGTGCGCCACAAGGGCGATGTGACCGACGAAGAACTGCAGGCCGTGCGCGCCGCCGGCTGGGGCGATGAGGACATCGTGGAAGTGTTCGGCCACCTGGCGCTGAACTTCATCACCAACTACCTGTGGAAGGTCGGCCGCAACGACGTCGACTTCCCGATCCTGCGCCTGTTCGACCAGGGCAAGATCTCGCGCGGCAGCAGCCACGCCTTCCAGCAGGTCGCCTGACCCGCCCCACGCGCGCGCCCAACCGTGTGGCGCGCGCGTTCCCCTTCCCGCCCTGTTGGAGCCCACACCATGAACACCCCTGCCCGTCTGGCAGCCGGCCTTGCCGGTGCCCTCGCCGTTGCCTCCGCCCACGCCGCCGCGCCGGCCGTCACCTTCCACTACGCCCAGGTGGACGACGTGCGCGTGTTCTACCGCGAAGCCGGCGACCCCAAGGCGCCCACCGTGCTGTTGCTGCACGGCCTGCCCTCCTCGTCCTTCATGTACCGCGAACTGATCCCGATGCTGGCCGACCGCTACCACGTGATCGCCCCGGACCTGCCCGGCTTCGGCTTCACCGAAGCGCCGCCGCGCGAGAAGTACGCCTACACCTTCGCCAACCTGGCCAACACCATCGACCGCTTCACCGAAGTGGTGGGCATCGATCGCTACGCCATCCAGGTGTTCGACTACGGCGCACCGGTCGGTTGGCGCCTGGCCACCAAACACCCGGAACGCATCACCGCCATCGTTTCGCAGAACGGCAACGCCTATGAAGAAGGCCTGGGCGAACTGTGGGAGCCGATCAAGCGCTACTGGAGCGCGCCGACCGCGGCCAACCGCGATGCACTGCGCGGCATGTTCACCCCGGAAAGCATCCAGTGGCAGTACACCCACGGCGCGCCGGATGCGATGCGCATCGCGCCGGAAACCTACACGCTGGACAACGAGCGCCTGGCGCGCCCGGGCAATCTGGATATCCAGCTGGACCTGATGCTGGATTACCGCACCAACGTGGTGATGTACCCGCAGCTGCAGAAGTACTTCCGCGACCGTAAGCCGCCGCTGCTGGCGGTGTGGGGGCGGAACGATGCGATCTTCATTCCGGCCGGAGCCGAGGCGTTCAAGCGCGATCTGCCGAAGGCGGAGGTGCATTTCTATGACACCGGGCATTTCGCGTTGGAAAGCCATGTGCACGAGATTGGCCCGGTGATCCGCGCGTTCCTGGATGCGAATCTGTAAGGGTGAATTTGCCGCGCGGGCTGATACTCCGCCAACCGCGGGCTACGTTCGCTCTCCTTGGTAGCGCCGGGCCATGCCCGGCGAGCGCAGCGGCCGCATGACGCATCCGGCACGCCTAATCGGCCGGATGCGTCACATGGCTCTACGTGGCGGGTCGCCCACATGCTTGGCTGGAACGCTTCATACAACGACTGGTAAGCGAGAAGCGTCACGCGCCTCCCCCCAATACGGGCCGTTTGCGGCATTGCATGACGCCTGTACCGGTTCGGCGCCTTGCCCGCGTCATCCCTTGTCGCTTCCGCCATTGCTGGTGCGTGCCACACTCTTTCCCGCTCTCCCGATTCATCCGCACGTTTCGGATTTTTCTTATTGAACCGAACGTGCATGCGTAAACAACATGGCGCGCCACCGACAACGGGTGGCCGGGTCTGCAAACCCGTGTGGCAAAAGCGACTGTTGTTTGCGCTTGCCCGTCGGCACCGTCCGGAAACCGGTGTCGGCGGGCAATCCGTCGGCCTGTATGGCGGGCGGTGCGTGGGGGTCCTCGGGCCCACCGGTCTATGTCGCATTGCTACCCGGTTTGCAGCCACGCACCGTCCGCCACCCGCTTCCGCGCGGTGGCGCTGTTAAGTACAGCCACGGAAGCCGACACCATGACCACTCGCAAGAACCCGCCCTTCTCCGTCGATGACTCCATCAACGACGACAACAACCCCTCCTCCGACCTCAGCACGTTCCAGGGCTGCCTCAAGCGCATCCGCGATGGCGAGGGTTCCGATGGAATGTTGTGGCCGGAAGAGAACCTCTCCGATGGGCGGCGACAGTCGCTGGCCCGGATTGATCGCGCCGCCGTTGCGATCCTCACAGCGGTCGAGATGCTGCACGCAGCAAGCCGCTGCGAATCGGTGGCTACGCCCAACCGGCACCTGGACGAAGGCGTGGTTGAAGGGTTGTTTTTCGCCTGCCGGGAGCTGGCCGAACTGGTTTGTAGGGAAGTCAGACCCGCCTGACGTCGCCGCGCTGCGCGCTCGCGGGGCATGGCCCCGCGCTATCTGGTCCTCAATGCATCTCACGAGCGACCAGGACGAAGCCTTCAACGGCGGCCCGGCACCCTCCAGTCACCCCATATCAGAGACGGTGAGCTGATAGCGCAGAGGGCGATTGCCTCGCTTGAACTCTGAAATCAGATGAAAAATCTCACTGATCTGACCGTAGTGATCCTCATGCCCCGGCTCGCTCCGCCAGTCCACCATCCGTTGCAAGCCCGGGTGCTTGGCCAGCAAGCTCTCGAAGTCCGGCGGCCCCACAAGATCGAGGTACTCGGCTTCAGTGAGCTCTCGCGACCAATCAGCGAGGTCATGCGGACTCGACACGAGCGGAAGATTGAAGCGGTCTATCAGTGCGAAGCCGTCGCTGCACATCCACAGGTAACCTAGATTCAGCCGGAAATCCCGCCGCGTGCTGTTAGGACGACCCTCAAACAGGATCGGATCCGCGAACGTTATAGTGACTACCCTCGAAACACTCATGCATGCGCTCCCGCGGAGACGATTGAACAACCAACGCGAAGTGGATGCTCTGGACTATCGCACGTTGACCAAGCCACTGCCCTGATTAGACCTCACTTTCCGACCGGAACGGAGTAGCCTCTCATAGGCCACGGAGGGATCAAGCATGAGCGAAACTAGAAAATATTGGCTTGTATCACTGCTTCTTGTTGCAACCGCATGCAATGCAGAAGCCGCCAGCGAGTCCCGCTCGGACAGGACGGGATCGAGCACGACCGGACAGGCTGAGATCACTCCAGAGGGGCTTGGCCAGCGCTTTCTCGAAATGATAAAGAACACCAACGACTTCAAAGAGCTGACACGTGACTACATCCAGGATGCGATAGGCAAGCGATTCACTCCTGACGCAGACGGAAAATCAGGCTTCTACACGCTCAGGCTGCCCAGCGGCGAATGGCAGTACAGCGTTACCTACAACTTCGACCGCGCCTTCACTTCAAACTCGATCGTCTCATTAAAGCTGATAAAGTCAGCTAAAACCGCCGACGAGAGATCGCCGCCCTGCGAACTCGATCTTCAGTCGTACAGGGCCTCAATCGAATCCTCTGGCTTCAAGCCAGAGCCGATCACCTACAGCGAGATCGGATGGATTGCGGCACTCAGATACACTCGCAACAACATGCTCGTTCAGATAGTTCCGCACCATCTTCCATCTGCAAGAGACAGGCCAGCGCGTGACTGCGTCAAATCGTTGAGCATCCAGAAATTCGGAGAGTAAACCGACGACACGCCTTAACCAGCAAAGGCGACGTGCACCCAAGTACCCGCCCCCAGCCTGAGTCATTCTGGATCCAGCGCCGCGACCAGTTCGCCCCCCGTTATCGCGCCGTCCAGCCACCATCCATCGGAAGCGCCGTGCCCGTCATCTGCGCCGCAGCGTCCGACGCCAGAAACACCACCATCTCGCCAAGCTGCTCCGGCGTCACGAACTGCAACGATGGCTGCTTCTCGGCCAGCAGTTCACGGGCAGCCGATTCCTGGTCCGTCCCTTCCCGCTCCGCCAATGCGGTGATCTGCTTCTCAACCAGCGGGGTCCGCACCCAGCCCGGGCAGATGGCGTTAGCCGTGATGCCCGTGCCCGCGTTCTCCAACCCGGTCACCCTGGTAAAGCCGACAACGCCATGCTTGGCCGCTACATAGGCCGACTTGTTCACCGAGCCCACCAAGCCGTGCGCCGATGCGATATTGATGATGCGGCCCCATCCTTGCTGCTTCATGTGCGGCAAGGCCGCCGCCGTTGCATGGAACACCGCAGATAGATTCAGCGCCAGGATCGCATCCCACTTCTCGACGGGGAATTCCTCAATCGACGCGGTGTGCTGAATGCCCGCGTTGTTCACCAGGATGTCGATGCGCCCCATCGTGGCAACGGTACGGTCGATCATCTCCCGCACCGCTTCGCCCCGCGAAAGATCGGCGCCGTCATGCGCTACCCGAACGCCGAACTCGGTCTCCAGGCTGAAACGGATGCGCTCGATGTCCTGCGCATCGCCAAAGCCATTCAGCACGATGTCGGCCCCTTGCCGCGCCAGTGCGGTGGCAATGCCAAGACCGATACCGCTGGTGGAGCCGGTAACTACCGCGACCTTTCCAGAGAGCATGGGGAAGATTCCTTAGGACGGAGGCCCAAGTGTAGATCCACGCCACGCGTGGATGCTCCTCTTCAACACCACCGTACGATCATCGGCCTAAACTGCCTGCACTCCACCCCGCGCGAGAACGTGATGGACAGGTATCGGAAAAGACGACGTATACCCCCGGCCCTGCTGACCTGGTTACTGGCGCTGGGGATCTCGGCGTGTGCTCAGCCCTCAGACAAGGCCGCTGCGATTGCCGGCGCCGAGCCCCCCGGCGAGGCACCGCCGCAACTGAAGTGGACCGGTTATCCCGCGATGAAAGCTGGACCGGCGTTCAGTGCCTCCGCCTTGGCTGACCAGATCCACACTCTCGCGCGAACGCTACGCACCTACGCGGACGCAGAGCCAGACCGCGTGCAGAACGCGCTTGGCGTCGCGTTGCCCGATGACGCCGATGGACGGCGGCGAGGCATCAGGGGGACTACCGGCAACGGAACCTATACGTGGGCAGTGTGGAAGCGTTCAACCTCTTCCGCAGGTAACTCTGTGCAATTGTCGCTGGAGCAGACGGATGCTTGCCTTGGCTTTGATGCTCTGAAGGCTCCCCTGCTAGCGGAGGGGTTCGAGATGTATGTGCCCACGTTCGGGGATGATGACCGGATTACGTTCTACAAACCTGTCGAATCATCACTGACACTCTATGTGGCTGTTTCCGTGGACCGCCGTGACGCACCAAGCTGCGCAAGGACAGTCATGCTCGAGCTGGAGCCAAGCGACGATTGATTCCAGCATTGAGCATCAGCTCCAGCATCCTAAATCGTCCACGACAGACCGAACGAATCAACCAGATCACGTTTATTAACTCATCAATTGATTGAACGCGGCAGCCTGTTCGCCGCCGCGTACGATTAGCTGACTGCAGGCACCGGGCAAGATCGAGCGCCGGAGATGCAGGCGGTGCAAGAGCCGCTTTACTTCAACCGCTCAACCAACCGCTGCCCCACCTCCAGCGCCGAAGCCGGGTTCTGCCCGGTGATCAGCTCGCGGTCCACCACCACATGGCTGGTCCATGGCGTGCTGTTGCTGCTGAAGCGCGCACCCGCCCGTTCCAACCCCGTCTGCGGGTAAAACTTCATCTCACCGCCGCCCAGCATCGGCTTGGCCTGCTCTTCTTCCTGGTTGCTGATCACGGTCATCTGGTAGCCGCTGTAGATCCACTTCGGTGTGGTCGGCTTCGCGCCCGCTTCCAGCTTCGCGACGAAACCCTTGGCATCCGGCAGCGTGGACAGCAGCGCGATCGGGCCGTGGCAGACCAGCGCGGTGGCCTTGTTACGCTGGTGGAAGTCGGCCAGCAACCGGCCCAGCGCCGGGCTCTTCAGCAGATCCTGCATCGGCGCGTGGCCGCCGGGAATGTAGACCGCGTCGAAGCGCGCGTAGCCCTGCTGCTCGACGCGCGCCAGGCTGACCACCGGCGAGGCCGTCGGCGAGGTCAGCGCCAGCTTCTCCAGCAGATCCTTATGCAGCTTCAACTGCGCGGCATCGTTGCCGAAGTACGCTGCCGTCACCGAGGACGCATCCACCGTCGGCGCCCGCCCCTGCGGCGTGGCGAAGGTCACCTCGTGGCCCGCGTCCAGCAGCAGCTTGACCGGCTGCATGAGCTCGTTGAGGTAGAAGCCGGTGGACAGCACCTTGCCGTCCTTCAGGTCCAGGTGGTTCTCGTCGGACAGCACCACCAGCACGTTGGCAGCATGGGCGCCGGTGGCGGCCAGGGTCAGGGCGAGCGCTGCGGCCAGCCGGGTCATCAGGTTCATGGGTAGCTCCTCTGGGAATGGCGGCCACTTTATTCATCGTCGCAGCGGCGATAAATTGGCCTCGTCGCAAAAGATCTGTTCCTCGGAGAGCCAAATGAGCCGTAAGTTCGACTACCTGGGCGATGTAGAGGTGTTCCTGGCGGTGGTCGAGCACGGCTCGTTCACCGCCGGCGCCGTGGCGCTGTCCACCACGCCTTCGGTGCTGAGCCGCGCGGTCACCCGCCTAGAAGCGCGGCTGGGCAGGCAGCTGCTGCAGCGGACCACCCGTCGCGTTGGCCTGACCGACGCCGGGCGGCTCTACCTGGAACAGGTGCGCACCGCTTTTGGCCTGCTGGACGACGCCGAGCGCGACGTACTGGCCCAGGACGGTGCGCTGGCCGGCCGCGTGCGCCTGAGCGTGCCGACCACCTATGGCCACTACCGGCTGCCGCCCGTGCTGGCGCGCTTTGCGCAGCAGTACCCGCAGGTGCAGGTGGAACTGAACATCACCAACCGCAACGTGGATCTGGTTGCAGAGGGTTTTGACCTGGCTATCCGCTTGGGGCAGCTGCCGGATAGTGGGCTGGTGGGCCGGAAGCTGGAGGATGCAGCACTACTGCTGGTGGCTTCGCCGGAGTACCTGGAGCGCCGGGGGACGCCGCAGACGCTGGAAGATCTGGAGCAGCACCTGTGCCTGCCGTTTGTGATGCCGCGAACTGGGCGTTTGGCGCCGTGGGTGTTTCGGGATGGCGGGCGGGATGTGGACTGGGTGCCGCGTTCGTCGATTGAGACTTCTGACGATGTGCTGGGCGTGGTGTCGCTGGCCGAACAGGGGATTGGGATCTGCCAGAGTTATGAGTTCATCGTGCGGGAGCGGTTGATGCGTGGGGAGCTGGTGGAGGTGCTGTCGCAGCTGCGGGGGCGGTCAAGGCCGTTCTCGGTGATCTACGCGCCGCATCGGCGGCAGTCGGCGGCGGCTCGGGCGATGATTGAGTTGCTGGTGGGGAACGCGGCGGTGGTTGGGGACGGAATTGGTTGAGGCTGCGGGGCTCGCTAGCAATGTCGCATTTGAACCGACCGTTGGGGACTGCCGCTGATCGGGCGCCGTTGTCTGCCGAGGCTGACTGAGAACTGTTGTAAAGAACGGCGTCGCGCTATCCGCTTGCGGCATGGGCGATCGCTGCACTTTGATTCGCAATCAGCATCGCACCTGCGCGAATACGTCTAATGGAGTCGCGTACTGCACGAATGGCGCGTGCAACAATAACTCTTCGCTCTCGAATCGCACGATTTCTTCGCGAATTTTAATTTTCGTTCAGAACGACAGCGTAAACACCATGTCCCGCCACCGACAACGGGTGGCAACGGGTCTGCAAACCCGTTTGATGCATGCGCAAGTTGTTCACGCTTGCCCGTCGGCACCGTCCTTAACCGGTGCCGGCGGGCAATCCGTCGGCCTTTTTGGCGGGCGGTGCAATGGGAGGCTTCGGACTCACCGGTCAATAGCGCTGCATCAACCGGCTTGCAGCCACACATCGTATGCCACCCCACATACGCGGCGGCGCTGTTAAGCACAGCCGCGGAAGCCGATGCCGTGAACGAGTCCGACACCTTCTCCTCGTACACCGTTGTTGAACCCATCAACGACGACACTCCCCTGTTCGACCTGAACAATCTGCTTGGCATCCTCAAGCGCATGGGCGGCTGCGAGGGTGCAGGCGGGTACCTGGCCCAGAAACCGATGTGTCACCCGGCCGCCGCGTGAGGCTGGCCAGGAGCGAGCGTGCGTTAGTGGGGGCGCTGACGGTGCTGGAGCCGCTGAACGCGGCAGACCGCGGCCGGGTGGCAGCGGACCCGAAGCGGCATTTGGATGAGGAAGTTGTGGATGGGTTGTTTCTGGCTTGCCGGGGGTTGGTTGAGTAAGCTTCTCAGCAAGTGAGGCCATTCTGACCTATGAGCGGCCCGTTGGCGACGTAAACCACACTCGTCGCATCAGCGTCCGCTTTCTACCAAGAGCGTAAATTCCCCCAAATGGCTGCCTTAAAACCAAGGCAATTCGAAACTCCGTCCACACAAACACCTGCACATGCTTCTCAATCATAGAGAAGCGAGCGCCGGTGCGGACATTATATTCGCCTCCCCTGCACTTCCAAGTGCACAGGCATACAAGGGAGAGAAGCTATCAATCAGGTCCTTCACAAGTCCATCCAGACCCACGGTAATGGCTGCGAACTGATCAAAGGATTCTGCAATAACTGCATCCTGGATGTCCTCGTACGAAACAAGATCAGTTAACTGATTGATAGGATGCGACTGCGCCTCCAAATTCTCGATTGCCTGCAAGAGCACAAAGTGTCTGACTGAAAATCCAGCTTGGTGAGCCACCTTGTTGCGAGGCTGCCTCAGCGGCATGCAAACCGCTTCCATGCGCGTTAGAACATCGCAAGATGCTGGACTCATCGTCGATAGCCTTCTCAGCACCCTCTTGTTTCCGCCCAGATTTTCGATTTCTTTGTCCTTCATGCCTATGGTTGTGCCGGCAAGAAGGTAGGATCTGTCTACCACTCCAGTGAGTCTCAGTAGAAAATTCTCAGCATGAAATGCGTGATGCACAGAGAACGGTTGTTCTGATTTCGGATAATCTCGCACCCCCAAGTACTCGAGGGATAAGCGCATCCCCGCAAAACAGCTGTCAATCTCTGCGACTCGCGCCTGTATTTTCTGAGCGTACCATTCGATCTCGGAAGCAGGATAGGTCTTTTCCTTGTTTTGAAAGGCTGCCAGCCCTTTAGTGAGCGATGCCTGTACGAATGGGAGGAATTGTTTAATGTGAGGATTGAGGCGATGAATGGCCGTGGCTCTATATATGAGGGGACGTCGACAGCCTAATGAACTACCAGGCAGAACTGAGAATTGAAGCCAACCTTACTAAACCACACACACAAAACAACAAGGACTCCCATTGGCGCCCTTGTTGTTTCAACTAATTCCCACTTGATCATCAACGAAGCTTGCGCACCCGCGTGATTAAATGGATTGGTTGTAAAAAAGATCAGGTCTTACCCTCGCTACTACCACCAAGAATGCTCCCTTCTGTTGACGCGGGAGATGGAGCGACCTGCGGGACGACGACCTTTTCGAATCCATGGCCAATCACGATGAATGATACCGAACTAGCGGACCCCAATCAGCACCCTCATTACGTAAGAACTAGGCAACCAATCTTGATAGCTGCGGCTCATTACGCACTTGGATGCACCATCGGGCAACCGCAGACAGTTCGGCGGATCGCTGGGTCATTTCCCGCACTCGCGCACGGACCTCCAGCAGTTTGGCCTTGGCCGCAGGATTGCTGCCCGTAGAGCACTTGGCCTTAGCTGCGAGAAAGTCATCAATCAATGCATCAACCCTCTGCCAAACCTTGCGTCGCTCCTCGGCGAGAGGGACATGTTCGTTTAGCTTGAGTCGCTGGACTGTCACGTTCACACGCTCCTGCTCCCAATATGACGCACCCGGCACGGGTATGACTTTGCCTTCTTCGTCGAATGCAATCAGTGAAACGTCGTCATCGTCAACCGGGTCAAGCAAGTAGCGAGACTCTGACTCCTCGCATGGCTCCCCATAAGTTGAACAGAGCGAGCCCGGCTTCAACGGAAACCAGCCCCCCTTTTTACGATTCCCTACGTTGCCACAGAGACGGAAATTCATGTAGTCAAAAGCCAGCCACCAATAGCCGTCGCGGCTGACGCCATCCAGCGCCTTCGCCGCCTTCTTAGGCCGAAAGTGCTCAACATCGTAGTGCGAGTACAGCTCCCGCACTTCGGAGAACCAGCACTTTCCTCCAGAGAGTGCCAACAACCATGGCTTTAGAACATCCCAATGTGGCTTATTCTTGTCTATTAAGGCATTACGCTCATCACGGCTACCTTCGGCCTCTAGCGCTGCCAGGCTCACAACCAGTTGCCTTGATATTGCCAGCCAAGCGTCCCACTGTTCTTGTGTCCAAGGCGACCAGCCAAGGATGTCGGTGTCCGTCGGCCGTTTGTGCTCGAGGTCAATGAAAATCATTTGTCTCGCTCCTCGCGAAGGATCTCATCAATGATCTCGTCGGCGATGTGATCCTGTTCCACCCGCTCTTCCGGCGTAAGGGTGGGTTTTCTAAACTTGCGATGTTGCGCCATTTTGCGCACGAACAAGGCGTAGTCCGGGTCCCGGAAGTCGGTCGTGGAGAAACCCAAGTCGGCCAGCTCAGCTGACAGACGGCTGAGTTCCGCGTCTTCTTCCAATGTCCGTGGCGTTTTCACGAACAACTCGTTGCGGCGGAATAGCCGCCGCTCGGTCTCGATATCCAACGTGGAAGAGAGACCAAACAGATCACTCTTAAGCAACCCCGTTACCCCCATGCCTTGCGGGTGCACATCGGGCTGTTCCACCACCGTTTGGTCGCCCCGGCGGCGCAAAATGTGCACCTGCTCGCGCTTGAGGCTTCCCACCATCATCGGGTCATGGGTGGTGATGAGAATCTGTGACTCGCCCTGCTCCACCTGGTTCTCTTCGGCACCTAGCACGCCTTCGATGTCGTCAAAGTAACGCAACTTCCAGATCGGGTTCAGATGTGTATCAGGCTCATCGAGCAGAAACAAACAGTGGTTCTCCCGCGTGATGCGCATCAGGCCCAAGACGGTGAGCATTTGCAATTCGCCTTCCGATAGCTGGGTGAAATTGACGCTGCCACCGTGCTCGTCGCGCTTCTTCACCGTGATGCGCACCTCGTCGATCAGATCGCCGATGTAGGCGCCCTCAGCGTACCGGAAGAAGCTGTCGGTGCCACCCACCAGTTCGCCCAATTGCTTGAGCTTGGCATGATTGGGTACGAACAAGTAAAGCTGCTTCTGCTTTTCGGTGCGACCACGGAAGTCGATCTGCCGAGTAATTTCCTGCTCAATAGGGGCCCAAGCCACCTGCCAAAGCTTGTCGAGAAACTCGCTCACCACATTTCCTCGGGCGTACCAGAAGCGCGGATCGCCTTCATTGAGTTCGCTTTCGTCGAACTTGCCACCCCGGCGCTTCTCGCGCAGGCGATGCGGCTCCTTCAACACGAACAACGCGGATTCCAGGGACTCGATATGCAGGTTCTTCAGCACCTTCTGGAACACAGGGTCATCCGACAGCAGGCAAGCCAAAAGCACCAACTGACTGTGGCCACCACGGCAATAGAACAAACGCCGCAGGCGGTCATCGCCGGCTTGTTTGAGCCGCGCATCGCGACGACGTCTGACGTCCTCTAGCGCGCGGATGTCAGCCTCGCTAGCCGTGAAATTCTCAAGCAGTTGTTCAGGTAGCACCTCGTCAGCGGTGATCTCTTGGCGCTGATTGAAGCGGCGTTGGTGCTCTTGGAATAGGGTCTCGATACGCTCGTTCCGACCGGAGTAATAGGCAAAGACATGTGAAGGCAACAGCTCGCGATTCTTGAGCAAGTGACCTTGCGACTGACCCTGCCCATCCACCCACACGAAGGGCCGCTTCTGTTTGCTTGTGTCAGCCTGTATGCGTACCGTGTGCCCGCGGATCTCGTACTCCAGCGTGTAGTCCAGAGCGGCGTCGCGGTCCAGATCTACGTCACGGAAGATGGTGATCAATGCTTCGATCAAATTGGACTTGCCCACTCCGTTCTGGCCGATAAGAGCGTGGCTGCGAATGACCTTAGGTGCCGCGGCCGGGTCAGCGCCCGGCGTAGGTTCCAACTGGATGCCGAAGTCGATCGCCACACCGTGAAGGTTGCGGAACTGTGGGATAGCCAAGTGGCGCAATTGCATGGTCAGGCCTTGGCCACTTCGGCGGCTGCTTTCTCACGCACCTGCGCCATCTCAGGCTCAGCGATCCAGCCGTGCGCCACCTCGGCCTTCACTTGAGCGTAGAAGGCGTCAATCTCGCCACCGAAACGTTGCCAAAGGTCGCGCGCAGCCATTTCGCCTTGATGTCGGGCCAGTAGCGTGGCGAGCGGCGCCTTGGCCTTTACGTCGGGGGCGGTGGCCAGGCGCAGCGGCGCGATCAGCTCTGTTTCCGGGACTTTCACGGCGGTTTCCTCGTCTTGTTCGATAGCGATGCCGGTCAGTGCGGCAACAGTTGAGCTAGCAAGGCTTGCCGCGACGCGCAAACCGGCGTTTAGGTGATCTGCATGCTGATCACACAGCCCGAACAAGCTATCAACGATTCGAACGATTTGGTCCTGTTCATCGCGCGGCGGCACGGGGATGACGAGATCTTCGACACCACCGACCCGGAGATGCTTAACCGTCATGCCAACTGCTGCCTCGGTCATCCGTGCCTGGAAGTTGGGGCTCTGAATGACATAGAGTAGATAGCGATTGCTGAAAAGATCTTCGAACAAGCGGATCAGCATCGTGCGCTGCCCAAGACAAACCCGTTCGCCATCGGGAACGATTGCAGCCTCACCCATTGGGGCTTCGCGGGTAAAAAATATGTCACCTGACCTGGGAGGCATGCGTCTGGCCCAGTACGCGTAGGTGTCTTCTGAGATCTTCCGAGTTCTTGTCAGATCCATTTTTCCGTCACGGATGTCGGAAGTACGGACAAGGTGAATGCCTTCACTCACGTATGGCGCCGTCTTGTTGTGACAATCCACGATGGATTGCGAGATCCGCAGCAATGGAGCCCAGCACCAATGCTCGGGCAGTGGATCGCTTGGCACGGCGACCTGCTGGGTACGCAGCTTATTCAGCATTGCGACCGCTTCCTTCTTTTCCTGACCTTCCGCAGTCTTTGCCCATGCCAACCTAGCTTCCGCGATCTGGTCAAGCAATCCTGACGCAGCAACCGGCGTACTTCCGGGCGACAACAGACGCCCATTGACGGCAAGATCGAGAACCAAACCTTTAAAGTCGCGAAGATCCTCCGGCTCGCCAAACAAACGCCCGAAGTTGGCTTGCAGACGTTGCCAGCTCGTCTGCAGCTCGTGCGGGCTTTGGGCGCTGGTAAGGGCTTGCAGATTGGACTGCCGTAGAGCGTTCTGCAGCTTGCGGCGGTCTTTCTGTTGCTGCTCCAACTGATCGCACAGGGCGATCAGTTCATCGACTCTGGCGACGATACGAGATTGCTCTTCCTTTGGCGGGATCGCTACAGGCAGAGCAAGCAGCTTATCTTGCTTGATACCTGCAACTGTCATACCGGCCCCTTTGACCTCTCGCGTCTTGTAGACGAGCAGAAAGAAGTCGGGATCGATATCTTCTGGCAGTTCAAGTGCCTTCAAATCCTGATTGATCGCCATCGCAACTCGATTGATGGCCGCTTTCCCAAGGCCCATTCGAGTACAAACGATCACCCTTCCTGGTGGGATCAAGTTCGCCGAGCTGTTCCTAACGCCCTCCTGAGTGATGTGATCTTCTGTCCCGTCGAGATACTGATAGTCCTTGAGGTCCTTGACGCTAGCCCAAGGAATTTCACCATGCCAGTATTCCGGATGACTCTTTGATGGCGTTCCTCCACCAGTGATTGTGAGTGCAATATCACCCAACCTGCAAAGGTTCCAGTGCGGTGGCGCATTAACCATCCCCCGCGGAACTGATGCCTGCTTTGGAATTACCTTCTTCTTTTCGCCATGGTCTCGTTTCTGCTGGAGGATTCGCTCCAGCATTTGAAGATCCTGCATTTGTGGCTCAAAGCTCACCAGATCCCCAGCGACTGCAAGTTGCAGAATGAGATCCCGCAAGCGATCAATCCCGCCCGGAGCCTTAGCGACATGCCCGAACTCCGCCAAGAACTGCTGCGCATTCATCAAGCGTCCTCGCCTACAAAGTGGTGTGCCAATGCCTCAGCCAGCTCGCTCTTCAAGCGATTCTCGGTCTCGTCGATCTGGCCCAGCAGTGTCTTGTACTTGTCCAGCAGCACGTCGGGGTCGTGACTCTCTTCCTCGGGCGCGTTGGGATTCTTCAGGTCTAAGTTGAAGATCGGCCAGTAGAGCCGATCCCCGGCCGCGTGGGCGTCGCGAGCCTGCAGACGCAAGATGTCGGCCTGGACGCGCGACGTGTCGATCTCAGCCTCCACCGGCTGGCGCTGCTTGGCATCGCTTACGCCTTTGATGGAATCACGCAAGTCGCGGATGCGGTTATCCAGCACGCTCGCCTCGTTGCCCAGTTGCTCGGCACGGTCCCAATGCGGCTGCGCAGCAGCCTCAGCCTGTTGGCGCTTGCTCTTGAAGTCCACCTTCCAGGCGAACTCGTTCTCCACTCGGTCGGCAAAGTCGTTTGCCTCGCGGCCCCACCACTCCTGCTCGGGCCTAAACTCCTCAAAGCGGATGGCTTGGTCTTGCTGTAGCTCTTGTAGCCCGGCGGGTACGGGTGCTCGTAATACCAGATGGTGTCGGTGTGGAAGTGCTCGGTACCATCGTCCACCAGGGCGCCTTTGGTGAAAAACAGCAGATTGGTCTTGATGGTGGTGTACGGTGCGAACACGCCCTTTGGAAGGCGCACGACGGTGTGCAGCTTGCAATCGCGCAGCAGCAGCCTCTTCAGTGTGGCCTTGATGCCTTCTCCGAAGAGGAAGCCGTCGGGCAGCACCACGGCGGCGCGGCCATTCTCCTTCAGCAGCTTCTTGATGATCAGCGCCATGAACATGTCGGCGGTTTCGCGTGTGCGCAAGTCAGCCGGGTAGTCGCCGCCTACACCATCGTCCTCGTAGCCACCAAATGGCGGATTGGTGATGACGCAGTCCACCTTGTCGTTGGCATTCCATTCGTTCCAGCCCACGCCCAAGGTATTGCGGTGCTCGATCTGGCTAGGCACGTCAATGCCGTGCATCAACATGTTCGTAGTGCACAGGAGGTGCGGCAGCTGCTTTTTCTCGATACCACGAATCGCCGCCTCAATCGCCCGCTGCTCTTTAGTCCCTGATTTAGTAGTCCGTTGATTACGCAAATGATCGATGGCGGCTGTCAAGAACCCCCCCGTTCCGCAGGCCGGATCCAGCACAACCTCGTTCTTCTTCAATCGAGGGTTGACCCGATCAACCATGAACTGAGTGATCGAGCGTGGGGTATAGAACTCGCCAGCATTGCCCGCGCCACGCAGATCGTTAAGCAATTGCTCGTACACATCACCAAGGTTCGCGCGTGTCTTAAAGTCGTGGAAATCGATGGCTTCTTCCAGCTTTTCAATGACTGCCAAAAACTGGGGCCCGGACTTCATGTAGTTGTTTGCGTCTTCAAAGACGCCACGAATCACCTTGTGCTGTGGGCTGGCATTAGCATTCAAATCCTTAAGTGAGGGAAACAGATCATTATTGACGAAGTTGATGACTTCGCTGGCGGCGATCTGCGGTTTCTTCTTCCCGTCCCGGCCGGGCACATAGGCTGCCCAATTGCGCCATCTCATGCGCCTGGGTAATGGGGATTTGTACTTTGGGTTGTCGTCCTCCCACTCTTCCTCGCGTTGATCGAATATCTTGAGAAAGAGCATCCAGGTAAGCTGACCCAGGCGCTGGGCGTCGCCATCGACACCGTCGTCCTTGCGCATGATGTCCTGGATAGATTTGATAGTGCTGCTGAGATTCATCTACTTTTCTCGTATAGCGGCCTGAAACGATACTCAGGCCTGCTTCTTGTTCTCCGGTGTGTCATAGAGCGCTTTTTCAAGCACCTGCACAGCCTGGCTGTATTGCTCGACGCTGCCGAAGATTCCGCGTCGAATCTGCGTTTTGCTACCGAACTGATCGAAGGGCGGCAGCTCCAGCACCTTGGCGTCTTCGATGTCCTGCACGCCGTGGTCGGCGAACTTGTCGAGCAGCGCGTCAAGCACGGCGCGAGCCTGTTCGCCGTACTGGCCAAACACGTTCCGCTTCTTGACGTTGTCGGCCCGCTCGCGGCGGGTGAGTGGCGTCTGGTCAAAGGCTACGTGAGCGACTAGATCGAACGCATCGAGCTCGACGCCGTTCGGTACGGACTGCTGCATGATCTCTAGCGGAACACCATGCTCAGCCAGCTCTGCGAGCACGGCCTGCTTACGCTCAGCACTGTTCCAGCGCCGCAAGAAATCTGTGAGGCTGCTGAACTCAGATTGCAGAGCCTTCTTGATGCCATCCCTAAGCAGCACACGGTATTCCTCTGTGATGAGCTTGCCGTCAGCATCGAGGTATTGCGAGCGCTCGACCGCCACTCGTACATTCACGTCATCGATGTAGTACTTGGTGCGGCCGGGACCGACACCACCGCTTTCGTCATCGCTACGAGGCTCGATACTCTCTCCGCCAGCGGCACGGGAATCATCAGGCGACAACTCGGGTTCTTCACCATTATGTGGGGTGATGTCGTCTGGTGGCACTACTGGATCATCGAGCTCGGGCTCGTAAATAACTACCGGTTCACCATCGAAGTCTGGGTCAGCAAACAAGCGCGTGGCACCCTTGAAATCCATGATGGTGAAGTAGAGCTTTTGGTAGTCCTCACGAAGCCGGGTACCTCGACCGATGATCTGTTTGAACTCGGTCATCGAGTTGATGTTCTGGTCCAGCACGATGAGCTTGCAAGTCTTGGCATCTACCCCAGTAGTAAGCAACTTTGAGGTAGTGACGATAACGGGGTAAGGCTCGTCGTTGTCGATGAAGTAGGAGAGTTGGGCCTTGCCCTCAGTGTCGTCGCCAGTGATTCGCATCACGTAGCGGCGGTTGCTGGCAGCAGCCGGGATGATCTTCACCAGCTCTTGCCGCATGCGCTCTGCGTGGTCCTGGTCATCGCAAAAGACGATAGTCTTCGCCATCGCATCGGTAGCCTTGAGGTACTCCCACACCTTGGTCGCGACAAGCTTGGTACGTTTTTTCAGCACCAAACCTCGATCAAAATCTTTCGTGTTGTACTGACGCTGTTCGATAACTTTCCCGAACCTATCGAGCTTTCCCTTCTCCGGCGTGTAGCCGACAGCGTCGACATCGGTAGCGATACGAACAACCTTGTAGGGCGCGAGGAACCCATCTTCAATGCCCTGCTTGAGCGAGTAGGTGTAGACCGGATCTCCAAAGTAAATGATGTTGCTTGCGTCCTTCGTCTCTTTAGGCGTGGCGGTCAGTCCCAGATGTGTAGCGCTGTTGAAGTAGTTAAGCACTTCACGCCAGGCGGAGTCGGCAGCAGCGCTACCGCGATGGCATTCGTCAATGACCACCAGGTCGAAGAAATCTGCTGGAAATTGGCGATAGATTTGCTTCCACTCCTCCTTACCTGTGACTGCCTGATACAGGGCGAGGTAGATCTCATAGTTCTTTTTCACCTCGCGATTGGCGACCTTGTGCATCACTTGGCCGAACGGAGCAAAGTCCTGCTGAATCGTCTGGTCTACGAGGATGTTGCGGTCGGCAAGGAACAGGATCCGCTTCTTGGCTTTGGCCTTCCACAAGCGCCAAATGATCTGGAAGGCGGTGTAGGTTTTCCCGGTGCCGGTGGCCATGACCAGCAGCACTCGTTGTTGCCCCTTGCCAATAGCTTCGATAGCACGATTAACGGCTACGCGCTGGTAGTAACGCGGCTCTTTGCCACTCCCGTCGGTGTGGAAGGGCTGCTCGATGAGCTTGACAGCGTCAGTTGTAGTAATGCCCTTCCATTGCTGGTACAGAGGCCAAAGGTCATCGATTGAGGGAAATTCGACAAGCGCAAGCTCACGCTCAATCGGCTGGGTCAGTCCGGTACGGTCATGTAACAGGAAGCCACTGCCATTGCTACTGATCGCGAAGGGTGCGTCGAGCATCTCAGCGTATGCAAGTGCCTGCTGCATGCCATGCCCAACGGAGAAACGTGCCTGCTTAGCTTCCACAACTGCAATAGGCACGTTCGGCCGAGCATAGAGTACATAATCGGCACGCTTTGGGCCGCCTCTGACATCCGGATTCTTGACACGGGATGCAAGTTTTCCGCGCACCATGACGCGACCATCGGTGAGATTGACCTCCTCGCGAAACTGACCCTGCTGCCATCCGGCCCCCTGGATGGCGGGCGTAATGAACTTGGTGCAAATGTCCCTTTCGCTTAGCGAGTGCTTATCCATCGCTCCCTCCCGACAGTATCGACCCAACCCCAGTGTTGGGACTGCCAAGTTCCACTACACGACCGGCAGCCCCACCAACGCCAAGCACCCGTTTCCACCACTGCCAACGTACATTGGCGAACACCAACAAAATTCAGAAAGAACCAAACACGCATTCCATTCTGTCACTCTACCGGGCGCCAGTGCTCATTCCCACTCAATAGTAGCCGGCGGCTTCCCCGAGATGTCATAGACAACCCGCGACACCCCCCGCAACTCATTGATGATCCGGTTGCTCACCGTACCCAAAAACTCATACGGCAGATGCGCCCAATGGGCCGTCATGAAATCAATCGTCTCCACAGCCCGCAGCGCAATCACCCACTCATAAGCGCGCGCATCACCCACCACGCCCACCGACTTCACCGGCAGGAACACGGCAAACGCCTGGCTGGTCTTGTCGTACAGGTCCGCCTTGCGCAGCTCATCAATGAAGATGGCATCGGCCTTTGCCAGCAGCTCGGCGTATTCGCGCTTCACTTCGCCCAGGATACGCACGCCCAGGCCCGGGCCCGGGAACGGATGGCGGTAGACCATGGTGCGCGGCAGGCCGAGTTCGACGCCCAGGCGGCGCACTTCGTCCTTGAACAGCTCGCGCAGCGGCTCCACCAGGCCCAGCTTCATGTGCTCCGGCAGGCCGCCCACGTTATGGTGGCTCTTGATCACGTGCGCCTTGCCGGTCTTGCTGCCGGCCGACTCGATCACGTCCGGGTAGATGGTGCCCTGCGCCAGCCACTTGGCGTTCTTCAGCTTGTTCGATTCTTCATCGAAGATCTCGACGAACAGGTTGCCGATGATCTTGCGCTTGGCTTCCGGGTCGCTCACGCCTTCCAGCGCGCTGAAGTAACGGTCGGCGGCATTCACGCGCACGACCTTCACGCCCATGTGCTCGGCAAACATCGCCATCACCTGGTCGCCTTCCTGCCAGCGCAGCAGGCCGGTATCGACGAACACGCAGGTCAGCTTCTCGCCGATGGCCTTGTGCAGCAGCGCAGCCACGACGGACGAATCGACGCCGCCGGACAGGCCCAGGATCACTTCGTCATCGCCCACCTGTTCGCGCACGCGGGCGATCTGGTCGTCGATGATGTTGGCGGCAGTCCACAGGGTCTGGCAGCCGCACACATCCACCACGAAGCGGCGCAGCAGCGCCTGGCCCTGCAGGGTGTGGGTCACTTCCGGGTGGAACTGCACGCCGTACCAGCGCTTTTCTTCGTTGGCCATGGCGGCCACCGGAATGCGGTCGGTGGTGGCGGTGATGGTGAAGCCCGGCGGTGCAACGGAGACGTGGTCGCCGTGGCTCATCCAGACATTCAGCTTCGGCTCGCCGCCGTGGTCACTCAGGCCCTTGAACAGTGCATCGGGGTTGATGACGTTTACTTCGGCGTGACCGAACTCGCGCTGGTCAGCCGCTTCGGTGGCACCGCCCAGCTGGGCGGCCAGGGTCTGCATGCCGTAGCAGATGCCGAAGATCGGCAGGCCGCTGTCGAACACTTCCTGCGGCGCGGCCGGGGCGCCCGGCAGCGTGGTCGATTCCGGGCCGCCGGACAGGATGATGCCCTTGGCGCCAAACGCCGCGATTTCGGCCGGGTTGTGGTCCCAGGCCCAGATTTCGCAGTAGACGCCCAGCTCGCGGATGCGGCGGGCAATCAGCTGCGTGTACTGCGCGCCGAAATCGAGGATCAGGATCTTGTCGTTATGGATATTGGTCATGGCGCCCTGGCAATGCAGTAGGGAAAACGAAACTTCAAATAATTTGCGGCGGCAGATGGAAAAAGAGGAACGGGAATCAGCTTCCTCGTTCCTCTTTCTCCGGCCCGCGTCAGGCGCGGTAGTTCGGCGGTTCCTTGGTGATCGTCACGTCGTGGACGTGGCTCTCACGCTGGCCGGCGCCGCTGATCTTCACGAACTTGGGCTTGGTGCGCATGTCGTCGATGGTGGCGCAGCCAACGTAGCCCATGGTGGCGCGCAGGCCGCCCATCAGCTGGTGGATGATGCCGCCCACTGGGCCGCGGTACGGCACGCGGCCTTCGATGCCTTCCGGCACCAGCTTGTCGGCGGTGGCGGCGTCCTGGAAGTAGCGGTCCTTCGACCCCTTTTCCATGGCGGCCAGCGAACCCATGCCGCGGTAGCTCTTGTACGAACGGCCCTGGTACAGCTCGGTCTCGCCCGGCGATTCCTCGGTACCGGCCAGCAGGCCGCCGACCATGATGGTCGAGGCACCGGCGGCCAGCGCCTTGCCGATGTCACCCGAGTAACGGATGCCACCGTCGGCGATGAGCGGGATGCGATCCTGCAGGGCTTCGGCCACCAGATCGATGGCGGTGACCTGCGGCACGCCGACGCCGGCGACGACGCGGGTGGTGCAGATCGAGCCCGGGCCGATGCCGACCTTGACCGCGTCCGCGCCGCTGTCCAGCAGCGCCAGTGCGGCTTCGCCGGTGCAGATGTTGCCACCGATGACCTGCACGTGCGGGAAGTTCTTCTTCACCCAGGCAACGCGGTCCAGCACGCCCTGCGAGTGGCCGTGCGCGGTATCGACCACGATCACGTCCACGCCGGCGGCAACCAGCGCTTCCACGCGGCGGTCGGTGTCACCGCCCACGCCGACGGCAGCGCCGACCAGCAGACGGGTCGACAGATCCTTGGCGGCGTTGGGGAAGTCGGTGTTCTTCTGGATGTCCTTGACGGTGATCAGGCCACGCAGGGCGAAATCATCGTTGACCACCAGCACCTTTTCGATGCGATTGCGGTGCAGCAGCTGCAGCACTTCATCACTGGCCGCGCCTTCCTTCACCGTGACCAGGCGATCCTTCTTGGTCATGATGTGGCGGACCGGATCGTCCAGCTCGGTCTCGAAGCGCATGTCGCGATGGGTGACGATACCGGCCAGCAGGCCGTCGCTGCCCACCACCGGCACGCCGGAGATGTTGTGCGCCTGGGTCAGGGCCAGCACGTCGCGGATGGTGGTTTCCGGGCCGACGGTGATCGGGTCGCGGATGACACCGGCCTCGAACTTCTTGACCTTGGCCACTTCCGCGGCCTGCTGTTCCAGGCTGAGATTCTTGTGGATGATGCCCATGCCGCCGAGCTGGGCCATGGCGATGGCCAGGCGGGCTTCGGTGACGGTATCCATGGCCGCAGACAGGATCGGAAGCTTGAGCTTCAGGTCGCGAGTCAACCGCGTTTCGAGGTTGACGTCCTTGGGCAGGATGGTCGAGTGGGCGGGGACGAGCGAGACGTCGTCGTAAGTGAGTGCTTCAGCCTGGATGCGCAGCATCGGCATACCCGAGATGTGGGGAAGCGCGACATTTTACCCCTTTTTCACGCCCCGTGGGAGGGGGTGGATGCGACGCAGTGTCGCGCGGGCGGGGAGATGTTCATCTGGGTCGGCGCCACCGCGCGGAGGCTGCCCCTTGGTGGGTGCGGACCGTTGGTCCGCACTGTCCGGCAATGTGCCGACCAACGGTCGGCACCCACCAGAAGCCAGTCCGGCCTGTTTTTGGTAGGTGCGGACCGTTGG